>NZ_JBSFKD010000027.1:0-140356 GCF_053598395.1 Streptomyces sp. NPDC001135
CCTTGAGAACTCAACAGCGTGCCAAAAATCAACGCCAGATATGTTGATGCCCCGTCTCCAGCATCTGCTGGGACGAGGTTCCTTTGAAAAACACACCCCGTGGCCTGCGCCCTGCGGCACACCCTCGAACTCCGCTCCCGGCGCCTGCCCCTCGCCCGTGATCGCCCGAGCGACGGTTCGCCGCGAACCAGCTGCTTCAGAACGGCGGCTCCATGAGGAGTTCGAGGAGGGACTCGCCGCTGTGCCCGGCTCCTGCGGCGGCGCCCGACGGGGCGGGGAACGTGCGGCCCCAGGACGCGGCGCGGCCCAGGGCGCTCAGGCGCCAGGCGAGATGTGCGGCGCGGCGCAGGTCCGCCGTGGTGCGCCCGGTGTCCGTCCAGGGCTCCAGGTAGGCGGCGAGCAGCCGGTCCAGGACCTGCGGCCCGTGCCGTGCGCGAGCCTTGTCGACGGGGATCCGCAGGCTGCAGAAGGGGTGGGACAGGGCGGCGTCGCCCCAGTCGAAGAAGGTGAACCGGCCCGGTGCCGGACGGAAGAGCTGGCCGTCGTGCAGGTCCGCGTGGTCGAGGGTGTCCTCGACGCCCGCGGAAGCGAGTTCGGCACACCAGTCCGTGAGCCGGGGGCGCAGCCGCTCCAGCCGGGCGCGGGCCTCCGGGCGCAGCGCGGTGTTGTGCGCGAGCAGGCTGTCGAACTGCTCGGGCAGGTCGCGGGTCCGCGTGGAGGGCACGCCCAGTCGCTCCATCTCGCGCGTGTGCGCCGTGACGGCCCGCTGTACGGTCGCGTACCGGCGCAGCAGGTCCTCCCAGATCCGCGGCTCGACCGGCTCCCGGGCGAGCACGTCGCGCAAGAGGTCTCCGCCGTCGGGCAGCAGCACCCATGCCCGTTCGGCGTCCACGGCCAGCGGTTCGAGCACGTGCTCCGGCACCCAGCGGGCCAGCGCGGCCGTCAACGGTCCCTCGAAGGCACTGGCCGGCGGGTTCGCCTTGAACCAGACGGGGTCCTGCCCCTCGACGGGCACCCGCACCAGCACGGACCACGGGCGCAGCCGCACTCCGAGGTCCCCGTTCACGCGCAGGCCGCGTGCGGCGAGTTGCTCCGCCACCCAGCCGAGGGCCGCGGCCCGCCAGGAGTCCTGTTCCCACGGCGTCGGCGCGTACTGGTAGGCGCTCCGGTCCACGACGAGGGAGAACTCACCTTGCATCGCGCCATCCCACCATCACGGACGAGAACCGGCCACTCGTTTTCCCGCGCTCCGGTGCGGTGACGGTGCCGGGCGGCCACCGGCCGGGCAGGAGGTACGACCGCGCCCCCGGAACTCGTCCGGGGGCGCGGTCACTTGTGGTGGTACGGGCTCAGGCGGTGCCGTGCTGCCTGCGGCGCCGGGTCAGGTACGTGCCGGTCGCACCCGCGGCCAGCAGGGCGCCCACGCCGAGGCCGACCGGCAGGACCGGGAAGGCGGAGGCGTCGGTCGACGCGGCGGTGTTCTGCATCGCCGGACCCGGGGTGATGCTGGTGGCCACCGGGGCGATGTGCTGGACCGGGCCGACGTGCCGCACGGAGCCGTCGGAGTTCAGCAGGACCTGCTTGTTGTTCGGGTGCCGGAAGTCCAGCATGCCCGCCAGCGAGCCGGCCGTGGCGTCGAAGGAGTGGTCACCGATCCGGCCGGTGCTCCAGTTGTCCTCGATGAACCGGGTGATGGACGCCTGGTTCGTCAGGGTGTGGTCGACCTTGTTCACCTTGCTGTACGGCGAGATGACGAGGAGCGGCTGCCGGGTGCCGGGGCCGCAGCGGTCCGCGTAGCCGCCGGCCGCCTTCGGGCCCTTCTGGCAGGCCGGGCTGTCGGTGGCCTTGCCGTTGGAACCGAGCGAGGTGTCCGTCGAGCCGTTCTTCGGGACGACGTAGGCGTGGTCGTACCAGCCGTCGGAGTCGTCGTAGGCGACCACGACCGCGGTGGACTTCCACTGCGGCGAGCTCTGGATCGCGTTGATCTGCTTCACCAGGAAGTGCTGCTCGTCGACCGGGTCGGAGTAGCCGGCGTGGCCGTCCTGGTAGGCGCCGGCCTTGACGAAGCTGACGGCCGGCAGCTTGCCCGCCTTCAGCGCGGCCGAGAAGTCGGTCAGGTCGTAGTTGTGGTTGGCCCGGCCGTTGTGGCCGATCTCCGAGACGCTCTTCGGCGCCAGGTGGTGCGGGTTCGCCGTCGACTTGTAGTAGGAGAACGGGTTGTGGTGCGGGCTGTAGTCGACCACGGCCGCGCCGCCCGCGTTGGTGTGCGTGGTGTCGCACTTGGCGTACGAGCCGGACGTGCCGTTCCACGCGGCCGACGGGCGGAAGCCGCCCTGGAACCAGCCCCAGGTCACCTTCCTGGCGTTGAGGAGGTCACCGATGTTCCTGCCCTGCATCGACGCCAGGGCGTTGGTGCTGGTGTGGTCCTTGCCGGAGCAGTCGTCCCAGGCCGGGTCGGGGTCGTTGATCATCGTGCCGACACCCTTGGCGTCGGGCGACTGGACGGCGTACGGGTCCGGCTTCGCCGTCTGCTTGCCGGTGGCCGGGTCGACGGAGATGACGCCGTGCGTGTTGCCGGAGATCAGGTTCAGGGCGCCGGGCGTGGACGGGCCGTAGTTCGAGCTGTAGGAGCGGTCGCTCAGGGAGTAGTGCTGGGCGTAGTTCCACAGCGCGGTGACGGTGTTTCCGTCGTAGTAGTCCATCGCCAGGCCGGGTTCGCCGAACAGGCCGCCGCTGCACTTGTCGACCTCGGTGTTCTGCACGAACTGGTCGGCCTTGCCGCCGTTGTAGGCGTACTGCTCGGCGCCGTAGGAGTGGTTCTGGTCGCAGGTCATCGCCTGGGACGGGGACAGCCGCTTGGGCGCGTACTGGTTCGGGTTGTTCTTCAGCAGCCCGGCGTGCGCGACGGTGTCGATGTCCTTCGGGGTGTTCTTCGCCGCGTGGAACTTCGTGCCGTCGGTGTTGGCGGCCTTCGGGTACGTGGCGAAGTAGTGGTCGAAGGAGATGTTCTCGTCGAAGAGCACGACGACGTGCTTGATCGGCGTCGCGGTCGAGGCCTGGCCCGCGGACACGGCCGCCCAGCCGGGCGCGTTGCTGCCGAGCGTGGTGAGCGCGGCGGCTCCCGCGAGCGCACCCAGAGTGCGCAGCGCGGCTCGTCTTCCTCTGCTGGCCATGGTGGACTTCCCCTCCGGACTGAACGTTTGTGCGTGGTACGAGCACGGATGCTGCGCCCGTTGCGGGGCGCGTCGGCGGAGCCATGATGACCTGTGGGTGAACACCAAGTCAGGGATGTTGGGGCAAAACTTGACTGTGTGTTGACCCGGTCGGCCGCCGAGTTGTCCGGACAGGTTCAGCCCAACAGCGCACGCCCGTACCAGTCCGAGGCGTCCCGCACCCCGGGCAGCGCGAAGAAGTAGCCGCCGCCGAACGGGCTGATGTAGTCCGTCAGCGGCTCGCCCGCCAGCCGGTGCTGAACGGTCTCGAACTGCCGCTTCACGTCCTGCTGGTAGCAGGAGAACAGCAGGCCCATGTCGAGGTTGCCGTTGGCGTCCATGCCCCGGTCGTAGTTGTAGGCGCGGCGCAGCAGGCGCTGTCCGGCGGTGCCGGGCGTGCGCGGGTTGGCCAGGCGTATGTGCGCGTCCAGGGGGATGACGTCACCCTTGGGGTCGTCGGCGTACTTCGGTGTGTCGTGCTCGTGGTCGCCGTCCAGCGGCGCGCCGGAGACACGGGCGCGCCCGAACATCCGCTCCTGCTCGCTGAGCGAGACCCGGTCCCAGAACTCCACCAGCATCCGGATCAGCCGTACGACCTGGTAGCTGCCGCCGACCGCCCAGTCCGGCTCGCCCATGCCCTGGTCCACCCACACCAGGCGGTTCATCTCGCGGGCACTCGACACGTCCGGGTTGGCGGTGCCGTCCTTGAAGCCCATCAGGTTCCGCGGGGTGCCCGAGGGCCGGGGCGGGCTGGAGAAGCCGTCCAGCCGCCAGCGGACCTGCATCGCGCCCCGGGTGTGCCGGGCGATGTCACGCAGCGCGTGCAGGGTGATGTCCGGCTCGTCGGCGTGCAGTTGGAGGCTGAGGTCGCCGTGGCACCAGTCGGTCCGCAGGTCGTCGTCGGGGAAGGCGGGCATGGCGGTCAGCCGCCGGGGTCGCCGAGCGGCCAGGCCGAACCGGTCGTCGAAGAGGGAGGCGCCGACGCCGACGGTGACGGCCAACTCGCCGGGGAGCGGCGGGTCTCCGAGGACGCCCGAGTCCGCGGGCGGACCGGTGATGCCGGGCGGCAAGGGCGTGCCACCGGAGGTGAGGAAGCGGGCCCGGTCGGTGAGTGTGCGCAGCAGGTCGGTGAGTTCCGCGCGGCTGCCGGCGGTCACGTCGAGGGAGGCGAACACGCAGGTCCGGCGGGGGGCCGCGAGGACTGAGGCCTGGTGGACGCCGTGGAAGGGAGCGATCTCGGAGCCGGTGCCCGCGGCGCTGTCCGGGGCGGCGGCACTGGAGGCGAGACCGGCCCCGGCGAGGGCGGCGCCGCGCAGGAAGCGGCGCCGGCCGAGGCCCTCGGACCGTCCGGCGCCGCTCACCCGGTTGCTCGGACGGTCGTTCACGCGGTCCTCCGCGGGTCGCACAGGGTGGCCACCGACGCCAGCCGCTCCACCAGGTCACCGAGGGCCGCGTCGATCTGCTCCCGCCGGGCGCGGCCCAGACCGTCGAGCGGGGTCCAGCGGTCGCCGTGCCGGAACCCGTCGAGGGTGTGCCGGGCCCGGTCCAGGTCCTTGTCGAGCCCCGGCAGACCGGAGTACCGGGTGGTCAGCAGCGGGCGCAGCCTGGACAGCACCTCGCGCGTGCCGTCCAGGTTGGCGCGGGCGGTGGCGAGGTTGCTGCCGCTGCCGTAGTCGGTGCGGCCGGTCAGCTCGAACTGCACGGTGTTCTCCAGGATCTCGTGCGCGCGCAGGGCCAGTTGGGCGGGGTCCATACGGGTCTGCGACCAGCTGTCCCGCAGCCGGGTCAGCGCCTTCACCAGCGCCGCCGCCGGGGCGCGCAGCCCGTCGGCCGGCTCACCGTGCCACAGCCCGTACTCGACGCGGTGGAACCCGGCGAAGTCCTTGTCGTGCACCCCGCCGGGCAGGCCCGCGTCGGTGCCGTTGATCTCCGCGTCCGCGTCCCCGAAGGCGTCGTACGCCGCCCCCAGCCGCTCGTACTCGAGATGCGCCGGCAGCCAGGCCGACCGGGCGGCCACGAGGTCGCCCCGGTCGATCGCGTCCCTGAGCCCCGTCGTGAGCCGGACGGCGTCGTCGAGGCCGCCGCCGACCCACTTCTGGTAGGCGAGGGCGGGCGGGATCAGGTCGTGCTGCGTGACCGGTGCGGCGCCCGGACCGCGCTGCCCGGCGGTGATGTGCACGCTGGGCCCGGTGACGGCGTCGGCGTCGTCGGGCACGCACTTGAAGGCGTACGTGCCCTCGCCCAGCCGGACGGTCAACTGCCGTGTGGTACCGGGACCGATGCCCTCCACCTCGCCGTACACCACCTGGCTGCCCGGGTCCTCCAGGTACACCTCGGCGGCGCCGTCCGAGGAGTTGTGCAGGTCGAAGGTCCGCACCCCGGGTTCGGGCCGGGTCCAGCCCCGGCCACAGCGGCTCTGGGACACCTCGATGACGACGTGCCCCGACGGGGCACCGCCGGCCCGGCCGGGCCGCGGCCCGCCCGGCGAGAGCGCCGACAGCGTGCCCGCGAGGGCCACGGCGAGGACGACGAACACGGCGGGGGCCGTCCGGAGCCGGACGGACCGCGTGCCGAGGCGAGGCAACGGCATGGCGAGCCTTTCCGGGACGACGTACGCAGAGGGCTCATGGTAGACACCCCCCGGATCCGAACAACTGTCCCAAGGCGCCGATGTCCGAGAATTTCCCCGGGGTTCACCGTCATGTGGCTGGACACCGGGGCGCACGGCGGGAGTCGCCGCGCCCCATGAGCCCGCACGGCCGCCGCGACCTCCCCGGAACCCCTTCCACCGGATCGGCCGAAGTCACCTGCCGGGGCGGCCCGTTCAGCGGACCGGGAAACCGAAGGTGTAGCCCTGCTGCTTCAGCCACGGCAGCAGGGTGCGCAGCGCGGCCACGGTCTGCGAGCGGTCGCCGCCCGCGTCGTGGAAGAGGATCGTCGGCCCGAGGGACAGCTCGCGCTTGACGGTGGCGACGATGGCGTCGGTCCCCGGCCGCTCGAAGTCCTTGGAGTCCACGTTCCAGCCCAGCGGCCGCATCCCGTGCGATGCCGCCAGATGCCGGCTGTACGGGGTGAAGGCACCGCCCGGGGCCCGGTAGTACATCGGCCGCACGCCGCCGGACGCCTTGGTGATCTGCTGCTCGGCCCCCAGGACCTGCTGCGACTGGTAGGCCTCGGGCTTCTTGTCCATCGTCGTGTCGTGGGACACCGTGTGGTCGCACAGCCGGTGCCCGGCCGCCACCACCTGCCGGACCAGCTCCGGATGCGCCTGGGCCTGCGGGCCGATCATGCAGAACGTCGCCTTCACACCGTTGGCGCGCAGCAGTTGCAGCACCTGCGGGGTCCACACCGGGTCCGGGCCGTCGTCGATGGTGATGTTGACCGCGTGCGCGCCCCCGTCCGAGGCGTGGGCGATGTCGGCGGACACGGCCGCGGGCTTGGGCGCGGTGTGCCCGGACGAGACGCCCGCCCGCGGCGCACCGCCGCCCGGCTGTCCGGCCTGTGCGCTCCACACCGACGCGGCCGCCGCCACCGCCGTCACCCCGACCGCCGCAGCGATCACCCGGCCGTGCCATCCCCGCCCGCCATGTCGCGCCATGCCCCGCCCCGTTCCGTGCCGTGTCCCTGTGTTGTTGTGCACCTGGTCGCTGTGCACCTGTCAGGACGGCCGGGGTTGAGCACGGGATCCGGCTGTTACAGATCACGGACAATTCCGAGGCGCTTTCGCGACAGAACGCTCCGTTCCGTCGCCCGAGGGGCTGAGGCGGGGGCAGCGCGCACATCGGGGTACCCCGTGTCGTACGACCACCGCAGCACTACGGCCCAGACCCGAGGGACGGGGTGATCCGGATGCCGTCACCAGCAGCGCGGACGTACGACACGGCCGGTGGGCCGCCGCGGCCCGAGGCCCTGACGAGGATCATGCTCAGGCCGCTGGCCAGCAGCCTGCCCCTCGGCTTCTTCGCCTTCGGCACCGGAAGCATTCTGCTCACCGCCGTGCAGTTGCGGTGGGTGCCCCTGGCCCAGAGCCGGCCGCTGATGCTGCTGATCCTGGTGTTCGTCGTGCCCCTGGAACTCCTCTCCGGGATCTTCGCGTTCCTGGCCCGCGACAGCGGCGCCGCCTGCGGCCTGTCCGTGCTGGGCTGCGCCTGGGCCGGCAGTGCGCTGGTCACCCTGTCCGGGCCGCCGGGACAGCCCAGCCCCGGGCTGGCCGTGTTCCTGCTGAGCGTCGCCCCGCTCATGCTCCTGCTCAGCGCCGCCGCGATCCCCGGCAAGCCGCTGTTCTCGGCCCTGCTGCTGATCGGAGCCTGCCGGTTCGTGCTGACCGGCGTGTACGAGGCCGGCGCGGCGACCGTGCTGCGGACCGCCGCCGGCTGGACCGGGCTGGCCCTCGCGGCCTTCGCCCTCTACGGCGGCTTCGCCCTCCTGCTGGAGGACAGCGCCCAGCGCACGATCCTCCCGCTGGGCCGCCGGGGCCGCGCCCGTACATCCCTCCAGGGCGACCTCGGCCACCAGCTGGAACGGGCGGAACGGGAGGCCGGCGTACGACGGCAGCTGTGAGGAGCCCAGAGTGCGGGACCGGGCCGCGCGGGGCTGGACCGACTGGGAGACGGCCACGATCCCCGCCCCGCTCCGTCGCGCGCTTCGACCCGTCTTCCGCATGGGCTTCGCCCGCACGGTCCTGCGCGACGCACACCTGCTCCAGGGCGTCCCCGGCACCCTCGTCCAGGGCGGCCTCGACTTCGGCACCTCCTCGGCATCGTCTGGCGCCTCCACCGGGCCTGATCCGGCAGCGAGTTGGTGATCGTGGACGACACCGGGCACAGCACCGGGACGCCGGGCATGGCGGAGCCCCCTGGTGGCGGCCACCGACCGGTACGCGGCCCGCATCCAGGTGCCGGCGCCGAGCGGCGCGAGACGGCGCTGAGGGAGGCGACAGGCCTAGTGCCGCGGGGCGTTGACGGGCGTATGGCGTAGGGCGGGCGGTGGAAAAACGAGGGCGCGGAGCGGGGGCACCGTGGCAGGGTGGCGGGCCGAGCGCTCCGGCGTGCCGGCCGGCACGGCAGGGGCCGGTTCCCTCACTCAGGAGCATCCGATGACGACACCACCGCCCCGGCTCCTTCCCCTGCTGGACCAGTTCGACTTCGCCTGCGAGCGCCTGCTGCACCGGCTGGCCGGGCCCCTCATGGACAGCGGCGACGGCGCGGACACCAGGGTCGAGCCCCTGGCCGACGGCGAGTACGTCTGGGAACCGGTCCCGGGCTGCTGGGCGGTCAGACGACGCGTGGACGGGCCGGGGCCGCGGGCGGCCTTCCTGGCCGGCGCCGGTCCCTGGGGTCGGGACGCCGCCCCCTACCCGCACCCCTGGCCACCGCCCGTCACGACCCTCGCCTGGCGGCTGAGCCACCTCTCCGAGATGCTGGCCCTGCGCGCCGACCACACCGCCGGCAGCCGCTCGGCGACCCGGGAGGACCATCCCGTCCCCGGGGACGCCGCCGGCGCGATCGAGGCCTTCGAGGCCGGCGCCGCCGCCTGGCGACGGGCACTGCTGGGCGCCGACGACGCGGCGCTGGACACGGTCGGGTACTGCACGTACCCGTACGGCAGCGACGCGGAGGAACCCTTCCTCGACATCGTGTGGTGGGTCAACCAGGAAGTGCTGCACCACGGAGCCGAGATCGCCCTGCTCCGCGACCTGTACCGAGCGGGCCGGGCGTCCTGACGCCCACGGCCGGTTCACTGCCCGGCCAGTGCCGCTCGTACGATCGCCGCGGCCGCCGTGCCCGCGGCCCGCACCGGTTCGGTGCTGCGCGCGGCCCGGCCCAGCATGAAGGCGCCTTCCAGCAGGGCGACGACCGAGCTCGCCGTCTCCCGGGCGGCCGGCCCGGGAATCCCGCCCTGGGCGTAGTACCCGGCGAGGTGGTCGATCCAGCTGTCGAACACCTCCGAAGTGGCCTGCCGTAGCGCCTCGTGGGTGCTCGCGACCTCCATCGCGACCGTCGCGATGGGGCACGGGTCGGCGAAGTCGAGTTCGGCGAGGGTACCGGCCGCGGCGGCGAAGGCGTCGGCGGTGGCCGCGACCCGGTCCTCGTACGGCGTCATCAGCGCGGTGATGAGCCCCAGGTAGACGGCGCCCGAGGTGCGGATCACCTCCTCGCCCAACTGGGCCTTCCCCCCGGGGAAGAAGTGGTAGATCGAGCCGAAGGGCGCACCGGCGGCCTCGGCGATCTGTTTCATCCCCGTGCCGGTGTAGCCCGAGCGCCGGAACAGCTCGGTTCCGGCGTTCAGGATCCGCTGCCGGCTCTCGTGGGTGCTGATCGCCTTGCCGTCGTTCATGGGGAGGCACCTCCGGGGCAGCCGCTGTTGCCGAAAGGCGGTCGGTGTCTATTCTGTCAGTAGAACGATCTATCAAGAAGCTTGCAGTCATCGTAGCGGCCGACGGGCGGAGGCACGGGCATGCCGGAGATCGAGCTGGGCGCGGGCAGCATCGACTACCAGGACACCGGAGGTGACGGCCCCGCCGTGGTCCTCGCCCACGGCCTCGGCTTCGACGAGTCGGTCTGGGCCGACGTCGTGTCCGCCCTGCGCCCCGACTTCCGCGTCCTGGTCCCCGTGCTGCCCCTCGGCAGCCACCGGCGCCCGATGCGGCCGGACGCGGACCTGTCCGCGCACGGCATCGCCCGCCTGCTCGCCGAGTTCATGGACCGCCTGGACCTGCGGGACGTCACCCTGGTCCAGAACGACACCGGAACGGCCCAACTCCTCGTCGGCGTACGCGACGAACGCATCGCCCGGCTCGTCCTGACCTCCTGTGAGGCCCTGGACAACTACCCGCCCGGCATCCAGGGGCGGATCCTGAACGGGGCCTGCAGGATCCCCGGTGGCGTCTTCCTCCTCCTGCAGTCCTTCCGCTTCCCCTTCCTCGCCCGGATGCAGACCTCGCTCGGCGGAATGGCGAAGAAGCGGCTCCCGAAGGAACTCGTCGCCCGCTGGTACGGCCCACTGCTGACGAACCGTCATATCCGCCGGGACTTCGCCAAGTTCCTCCGTACGACCCGGAAGGACTGCTATCTGGAAGCGGCCCGGAACCTTCCCGGCTTCACCCGCCCGGCACTGGTCGCCTGGGGCGCCGAGGACCGCATGATGCCGCCCGCGACGGGGCGTCGCCTGGCCGAACTGCTGCCGGCCGCGCACTATGTGGAGATCCCCGACGCCCGCACCCTGGTCCAGCTGGACAACCCGGCGGCGCTCACGGAGGAGATCCGCCGTTTCGTCAAGGACCACCCTCTGCCCGGAGAAGGCTGACGCCGGACGCCGGGTAGGGTGCGGGGCCGTCGGCCCGGGAGGTCACGCGTCCAGCGAGAGGTACAGTCGGGTGCCGCCGGGCCGGAAGCCGACCCTCTCGTACACGCGGCGGGAACCCTCGCCGGAGTACTCCAGCCACACCGACCGCGCTCCCCGGCCGAACATGGTCCCGGCCAGGGCCGAGGTGACCGCGGCGGCGATGCCGCGGCCCCGGTACGCGGGAAGGGTGCCCACGCCGGCCAGTTCGGCGGTGCCCTCGGCGGGCGCCGAGCACAGGGCACCGCCGGCGCAGCCGCCCTCGGGCGTGCGGACGAACCGGACGGCTCCGCCGCCCTCCGCGGTGCGCCGCAACCGGGCCGCGCCCTCCGGGGACGGCTCCCACTCGCCGCCGAAGGCCTCGGAGAGCGCGATGTCGAGTCCGGCGTAGTCGGCCTCCGTGGCCGGGGCCTCCACGTGGACCGGGTCCGCCGAGCCGGGTCCGCAGCGGGGCACGGCCAGCGTGGCCGGCGTACAGACCAGGTACTCGTGCACCGCCTCCGTGCCGAAACCGGCCCGCCGCAGCGCGGGTTCGACGGCGGGCGCGGCGTCCGGGGCGAACTCCAGTCGGGGCCGCAGTCCGCGCTCGCGGAACGCGGCGATCAGGTCGGCGACGTCCCGGTCGGTGGGCTCGGCGCCGGGGAGGGGAGTGGCGTAGTTGATGTAGGGGCTGGTCGTCGAGGGATCGAATCCCGCGACGAAACCGCCGACTTCACACGCCGCCGGGCGGCGCAGGAGATGGGCGACGGCAAAGCGCTGGACATCGGTGCGCATGGTGATGGGACCTCACGGTGAAGGCGGCCACGGGCTGCTGAGGGCCGGGCGTGGCCGGGCATACGGGAACGGCCTCTTCGAGGAGGCGGGCGGTGTGCTGGACACCGCGTCGTCGGACCGCCGTGAGGGGGTGTGCGGAGGATACGGAGAACGCTGCCTCGGGGCAGACGGCTCAGTACCGACGGCGGCCGCTGGGGGACGCCGGAACCATGGACTTCAGTCCTTCGGGAAGAGTGGTGGGATGCGCTGTCGAACGGGAAGGATCTTGCCACAGCGCAGGCGGACATGACAACGGCATTCCTGGGCCAACTGCCAAGTCGTGGAGAGGACATGAGGACCCGCGCCCGCACGGGCATGAGCGCCGACGGCTGTGTGAGTTCCCCGCAGGGTGCGAGGCGGCGATGGGCCGCACCGCCTTCGAGCCCGCGCTGACCGACAGGGCGGAGCCGTGAAGGCCGTCCACTTCTGCCGGGGCGGCCGGACTCCGGTGCCGGGCAGTCCTGCGAGATGGCGCGGATCCTCAGCGGCTCGGTCGCTGCGCGGCCACGATCGCGTTCATCGTCGGCTCCGCCCCCGCCAGCCGCTGCACCCGCTCCGCGAACCCCGGGAACTGGGACGCGACCTTGGTGAGGAACCGCAACTCGACGGGCGCCACGTTGATCTCGGCGACATCGCGTTCGATCGCCCGCGTCACCCCCTTGCAGACCCGCTCCGGGGAGACGGTCCGGACGCCGCCGGGCGTGGCCGAGCCCGTCTTCGCGAACATGCCCAGATCGCGCACGAAACCCGGCTGGACGATCGAGACGCCGACGCCGGTGCCGTGCAGATCCTGGCGGAAGGCCAGCGAGAAGCCGCGCAGCCCGAACTTCGTCGCGTTGTACAGGGACGAGGACTTGGTGGCCGCCATGCCGGACAGCGACCCCACGAAGCAGAGGTGACCACGTCCGGCCGCCACCATGCCGGGCGCGAGCAGCCGGGCGAGCACCGCGGGGGCGCGCAGGTTCACCGCGAGGGCCCGGTCGATCTGCTCCGGCGTGTAGTCGAGGACGTCGCCGCTGGAGGGCAGGGCCGCGTTGGCGATCAGGATGTCCGTACCGGCGGCCTCCTCGGCCAGCCGCCGCACGTCGTCCGGGTCGGCCAGATCGGCCACGACCGTGCGGGCGCCGTAGCGCTCGGCGAGGGGTTCGAGTGCCTCGGGCCGCCGGCCGGTGAGGACGAGACGTGCGCCGCGGGCGGACAACTCGGCGGCGAGCGCGCCCCCGATGCCGCCGGTGACGCCGGTGAGCAGAACGGTTGACCCGGCAATGTGCACGACTACCCCTCCAGTCCTGTTCGTTCGAACGAACAATAGGGAGCCCGGGCTGCCGTGTCCACCAGGGGTGCCCGGACGGCCACGCCCCCGGGGATGGGAGAATGAACGCCATGCCGCATGCCGCCCCCTCCGCGCCGACGCGCCAGCGCATCATCACCGCCGTCCTGCGGATCATCGGCGAGGGCGGAGTCGCGGCGGTCACGAACCGGCGGATCGCCAAGGAGGCGGGGGTGTCCCTCGGTTCGGTCACCTACCACTTCGAGACCCAGCACGACCTCCTGCGGGAGAGCCTGCTGCACTTCGTGCGCGAGGAGGCGCGGCACTTCACCGCACTGGCGGAGCAGTGCCAGACGGAGGGCCTGGACGTCGAGGACGCGGCGTCCCTGGCCGGCCAGGTCGCCTGCGGCTCAGCTCTGGACAGCGCCCATCTCGCCCCCTTCGAGCTGTATCTGCACGCCGGACGGGACGAGCGCCTGCGGGAGGCGGCGGCCGAGGCGTTCCGGGCCTACGACCTGCTCGCCGCCCGGATCCTCACCGCGCTCGGCGTCCCGGACGCGGAACGCCTCGCCGCCACGACGGTCGCCCTCGTGATGGGCCTGCAACTGCGGCGTCTGGCCACGGGCAGCCCCGCCGACGATCTGGCCGACGCCCTTCTCCTGCTCGTCAACGGGGCCGCCGGCCGATCGCTCCCGGCCGGTTCCACGGAGCCGGCGGCGCGGTAGGACGCCGGGCCCGGGCGTCTGCCCACCCCGCTCGTGCAGGGGTCTACAGGGCCCGGGCGACGAGCAGCGCCACGTCGTCGTGGTCGTCGGGGTGGCGCAGCCCGTGCAGCAGGACGTCGCAGGTCTCCTCCAGCGGCCTGTGCGGCTCGTCGAGGAGGTTCAGCAGGGCGTTGAGCCGGTCGTCGATGGGGTGCTGACGGGTCTCCACGAGCCCGTCCGTGTAGAGGACCAGTACATCGCCGGGGCGCAGCGCCACGGTGGTCGTCTCGAACCGCACGCCCCCGACGCCGAGGGGTGCCCCGGTCGGCAGGTCCAGGAGCCTCGGCGCGGCGCCGGGACGCGCGAGCGCGGGCGGCATGTGTCCGGCGTTGGCGACGCTGCACAGCCCGCTGCCGGGGTCGTACGCCGCGTACAGGCAGGTGACGATGTAGTGCTCCAGATCGCAGGTGATCTTGTCCAGGTGCTGCAGGACCGCCCCGGGGTCCAGGTCGAGATCGGCGTAGGCGCAGGTGGCGGTGCGCAGCCGGCCCATGGTGGCGGCCGCGTCGATGCCGTTGCCCATGACGTCCCCCACCACCAGGGCGGTCTTGTCGCCGGTCAGCGGGATGACGTCGTACCAGTCGCCGCCGACCTCGCTGGTGGCCTGCGCCGGCTGGTAGCGGGAGGCGAGTTCCAGGCCGGTGTGGTGCGCCGAGTGCTCGGGCAGCAGACTGCGCTGCAGGGTGAGGGCGGTGTTGCGGACGCTCTGGAACCAGCGGGCGTTGTCGATCGCGACAGCGGCGCGGCCGGCGAGTTCGACGGCCAGGACGACGTCGTCCTCGTCGAACGGCGCCGGATTGCGGGTCCGCTTGAGATCGAGGGCGCCGAGCACCTCGCCGTGGGCGATCAGCGGCACGGCGAGATACGAGTGGACGCCGGCCTGCGCCAGCAGGGCACCGGCCGCGGAGTCCCGGGCGATGCGGGGCAGGTCCCGCGGCCCGACGTGGCGCACCATGACCGGGCGTCCGGTGTGGACGCACAGGGTGACCAGCCGGTCGCCCTCGTATGCGGCGAGGTCGCCCGGAGCGTCGGCGGCGCGCAGCGCCACCGTGGGATGCGCCGCCTTCAGGGCGAGGGCCCGGAAGATCTCCGGGCCGTTGTCCCGTCTGCGCATACGGCAGGACAGGGCCGAGTCGAGGATGTCCACGGCGACCACGTCGGCCAGGGCCGGCGCGGCGATCTCGGCCAGTTCATGGGCCGTCTGCTCCACGTCCAGCGCGGTGCCGACCCGCGCGGAGGCGTCCGCGATGAGCGCGAGGCGCCGCCGCGCCCGGTCGGCCTCGGCCGCCGCGCGGTGCCGCTCGGTGACGTCGACGACCGAGGCGGCCGCCCCCAGCACTCGCCCGCCGGGATCCTCCAGCCGGTAGAAGGACAGCGACCAGGCGTGCTCGCGGCCGGGATCGGCCGAGGGGCGGCCGACGTGGTACTGGTCCAGCAAGGGCGTACCGGTGGTGAGGACCTGGCGCAACGCGGACTCGACCGTCTCGACGTCCGGGAAGGGCAGGGTCTCGCGCAGACGGCGGCCGATGTGGTCCTCGGCGGGAATGCCGTCGATCCGCTCCAGCGCCGGATTGACCAGGAGGTACTTGAGATCGGGGTCGAGGAGGGCCAGACCGATCGGGGACTGGTTGATCAGCTGCTCGCACAGCGCCAGATCCGTCTCGACGCGCTGGAGCAGGGTGTGGTCCGCCGCGATACCCAGGGCGTAGACGTCCCCGAGGTCGTCCAGCAGCCGCATGGTCCGGAACTCCGTCAGCCGGCTGCCGCCGTCCTTGTGCCGGACGGGAAAGGTGCCCGCCCAGCCCCGGCCGGTCTCCAGCACCTCCGTGAACAGACTCACCACGGCCTGCAGGTGTTCGGGATGGATGAGCAGACGCGCCGCGTGCTTGCCGAGGGCCTCCTCCGACGAGTAGCCGAACAGCTCCTCGGCCTGCGGGGTCCAGAAGACGATACGGCCGCGGGTGTCCAGGGCCACCGCGGCCACGCTCAGCACGTCCAGCAGCCCGGTCGGCCGGGGCAGCCCGGTGCGCCGCTCGTCGTGGCCGGCATCGAAGGATTCCACTGCCATGCCTGCTTCACCTCCACCGGCCGGGCGGGCACCCGAGGGCGCTGACGACCGGTACTCCCATGGTCCCTCCGGCCCGGGCCGGCCCCAACCGGACCGCGGGACATGGGCTGTCCGGCCCCTGCACATCACCGGTCGAACAGGCTCATAGTGGGGTATGGGTGTCACTGATGGAACCGGCACGAAAGGGCTTCTCCGCGGCCACACCCGGGGAACCGGGTGAGTTCTTCGACGCGTCCACCGACGCGACCGCGGTGATCTCCGAGTACGGCGTGGTGGTGGGCTGGACCCGCAACGCCGAAGCACTCCTCGGCTACGCGGCCCCGGACGTCCTGGGCGTCTGCGCCGCGCGGCTGCTCGCCGTGCCCGAGGACCCCGTACGGCTCGCCGGCGTCGTGGAGCGGTGCCGCGCCGGAAACGGCTGGAGCGGGCAGATCGCCCTACGGCACCGCGACGGCCGCCGACTCGACCTCCGGCTGCGGGTCTCGGCCTCCTTCCTCCTGGGCGACACCGAATGCTTCCTGGCGTCGGCCCGCGAAGAGCGGCAGCGGTGGACCATGGGCCTGTCGGTCCTGGACGGGTTCCTGACCCGCTCACCGGTCGGCATGGCCGTCATGGACACCGAACTCCGGTACGTCTGGCTGAACGACACCCTGGAGCGGTTCGGCGGGGTTCCCCGGGACGAACGGCTCGGGCGGCGGCTGAGCGAGCTGCTGCCGGGGCTGCAGGCGGAGGCCCTGGAGAGTCTCATGCGCAAGGTCCTCGCGACGGGCCTGCCGGTGACCGACTACGAGTACATGGGCTGGAGCTGGGCCGACCCGCACCGCCGGCACGCCTACTCGACCTCGTTCTTCCCCCTGGTGGACGTCGACGACACCATCACCGGCGTCTGCTACATGGTCCAGGACGTCACCGAGCGGTGGAACGCCCGCCGGCTGCTGACCATGGTCAACGAAGCCGGCACCAGCATCGGCACGACACTCGACGTGCTGCGCACCGCCCAGGAACTCGCCGACTTCGCCGTCCCCCGCTTCGCGGACTTCGTCATCGTCGACCTGCTGGAACCCGTGCTCAGCACCGAGGGCCACGGAGCCTGGCTCACCGACGCGGGACCCGCGCCCGCCCGGCCCGTGATGCGCCGTGCGGCGCTGCGGTCGGTGCGCGAGGGCTGCCCCGAGGCCGTCGCACGGGTCGGCGACCGGGTCCACTTCCTCCCGCCACCCCACGACGGGAGCCTGCTCACCGAGGGCGAGCCGCTGCTCATCCCGGTCCTCGACCCGTCCGACGAACTGTGGCTCGCCCGGGAGCCCGTGCGCACGGAGCGCATCCGCGAGTTCGGCATGCACTCGCTCATCGCCGTGCCCATGCGGGCGCGGAACACCGTCCTCGGCCTCACCACGTTCGCCCGGTCGCTCAACCCCGTCTCCTTCGGGACCGACGACGTCCTGCTCGCCCGGGAGCTGGTGGCCCGCGCGGCGGTGTGCGTCGACAACGCCCGCCGCTACACCAGGGAGCACACAGCGGCGCTCACCCTGCAGCGCAGCCTGCTGCCACCCGCCCTGACCGGCGGCACGGCGCTGGAGGTGGCCTCCTGCTACCGGCCCGCCGACCCCTCGGACGGTGTCGGCGGCGACTGGTTCGACGTGATCCCGCTGTCCGGCGCCCGGGTGGGCCTCGTCATCGGCGACGTCGTCGGGCACGGCATCACCGCGGCGGCGAGCATGGGCCGGCTGCGCACGGCCGTGCAGACACTCGCCGCAATGGAGATGCCCCCGGACGAACTGCTCGCCCATCTCGACGACCTCGTGCTCCGGCTGAGCGACGAGGAGACCGCCGCCGGCACGGCCGCCCGGAGCACCTTCATCGGCGCGACCTGCGTCTACGCCGTGTACGACCCGGTCAGCAGGCGGTGCGCGATGGCCCGCGCCGGACACCCGCCGCCCGTCGTCGTGGCACCCGGCGGGCCCGCCCGCTTCGCCGAGATCCCCGCCGGGCCCCCGCTCGGACTGGGCGGCATGGCGTTCGAGGCCACCGAGATCGAACTGGCCGAGAACAGCCTCTTCGGCCTGTACACCAACGGTCTGATCGAGGGCTGCGACCGCGACGTGGAGCGCGGCATGTCCCAGCTCGGGGAGGTACTCGCGCACACCGGGGAAGACCTCGACGCGGTGTGCGCCTCCACCGTGCGGCAGCTCGTGCCCGTGCCGCAGCCCGACGACATCGCCCTGCTCCTGACACGCACCCACGCCCTCGGCACCGACCGGGTCGCCTCCTGGGACGTCACCGCCGACCCGGCCGCCGTCGGCGTCCTGCGCGCCCAGGCCACCCGCCAGGTCGAGGACTGGGGCCTCGGCGAACTGGCCGTCACGACGGAACTCGTGGTGAGTGAACTCGTCACGAACGCCATCCGCTACGCCACCCCGCCCATCCGGCTACGGCTCCTCCGGGACACCCGCCTCACCTGCGAGGTCGCCGACGCCAGCAGTACGGCCCCCCGGCTCCGGCACGCCCGGATCACGGACGAAGGCGGTCGCGGGCTCTTCCTGGTGGCCCAGCTCACCCAGCGCTGGGGAGCCCGGTACACCGGCGACGGCAAGGTCATCTGGGCCGAACAGGAGATCCCCTGAAAGCCCGGACTTGCCTTGGAGTGCACTCCAGCATCCAGACTGTCGGCGACCGAGTTCGACGCCCAGGACAGAACAGGACGGCGGCAGCCGATGGCAGCGACCAACCAGGCGGAGCATCCTCTGCCGTACGACACCTACCGTGAGGCCATCGCCCGCGAGACCCTGCGCTTCGCCGAGGTGGTCCGGGGTGCCGATCCGGCGGCTGCCGTGCCCTCCTGCCCCGACTGGACCCTGGCCGACCTCACCCGGCACGTGGGTTCGCTGCAGCGCTGGTTCAGCACCCTGCTGACGCGGCTGGTGCAGGAGCCTCCCCGCAGCCGCGACGTCGAGCTGGGGCTGCCGGAGAGCCCGCGGGAGTATCCCGACTGGGTGGCCGCGGGGGTGCCCGCGGTGGCGGCCGTGCTGCGGGACACGGACCCCGAGGCGCCGATGTGGGTCTGGGGCGAGGACCGGCACGCGCGGTTCTGGGCCCGGCGGATGCTCTTCGAGACACTGCTGCACCGGGTGGATGCGGAGCGTGCCGTCGGCCTGGACTCCGACCTCGACCCCGTACTCGCCGCGGACGGCGTGGACGAGTTCCTCGTCAACCTGCCCTACGCGGGTCTCTTCGCTCCCGGCGTGCGGAAGCTGCGCGGCGACGGCGAGATCCTCGCGTTCCGGTGCACGGACCCCGGCGAGGGATCCGGTGAGGAGTGGCGGGTTCGGCTCGACCCGGACGGCTTCCGGCCGCTGCCGCGTGCGGACCACGCGGCGGGAGAGGCCGCGCCGGTCACGGCGGCGGTGCGCGCGCGGGCGGCGGATCTGCTGCTCCTGCTCTACGGCCGGCGGTCGTACCAGGACTCCGCCTTCGACGTCTCGGGACAGACGGCGGTCCTGGACAACTGGTTCGCCCACACGGCTTTCTGACACCGGCGGAGCCCACCCTGCCGTCCGTCACCGGCTGAGCCCAGCCGGCCTTCTGACACCAGCCGTGTTCACTCGGCCGGTGGCCCGGCCGGCGGCTCCTCGGGCAGCAGGCAGACCGCGAGGGCCGCGGTGTCGTCCTGCAGGCCGTTGTGGCTGTAGGCCAGCAGGTCGTCGTGGAGCCGTGCGAGCAGCTCCTTCGGCGGGAGGGGACCCCAAGAGCGCAGACGCTGCAGCAGCGGATAGAAGGCGCCGGCCGCGTCCCGTGTCTCCGTGACGCCGTCCGTGTACAGCAGCAGCTGCTCGCCGGGCCGGAAGGGATACACCTCGAGGCGGAACGGGTCCTCGACGAGCATACCGAGGTTCAGGGGCGGGGCCGGCCGCTCGCTCTCCAGTTCGCGCACCTCGCCGGCGCTGAGCGAGATGGGCGGCGGGTGGCCGCAGTTGACGATGCGGACGAGCCGGCCGTCGGCGGGGATCTCGGCGAAGACCGCGGTGACGAACCGTTCGCCCGTCTCCGTACCGCCGAGCTGCGTCGCCCTGCGGCTCATGCTCGTGTCCACCCGGCCGGCCAGAGCGGGCAGCTCCGGTTCGTCGTACGCCGCCTCGCGGAACGCCCCCAGCAGAGCGGCTGCGGTCTCGACCGCGAGCAGTCCCTTGCCCCGGACGTCGCCGATGACCAGGCGGACGCCGAACCGGGTGGGGACGGCCTCGTACAGGTCGCCGCCGATACGGGCCTCCGCCGCCGCGGAGAGGTAGAGGCTCTCCAGGCGGAGGTGGCCGATCCGGTGCGGCACCGGCCGCAGCAGGACGCGCTGCGCGATCTCGGCCACGAACCGCACGTCGGCGAGGGTGCGTTCGCGCCGGATCCGGTGGGCGGCCAGGATCGTGCCGAGGGCGCCCACCAGGACCGTACAGATGTAGGACGCGACGTAGTGACGGTCCCAGAGATAGCCGACGGACCGGCCGGCACAGCACGGGGTGCCGGCCAGCACCGCTTCGAGGCCCAGGGCGAACAGCGTGGCGGCGCCGACGATGACGGGACCGTGCGCGAACGCGGTCACCAGGGGTACGGCGATCAGCACGAAGCTCACCGGCCAGTCCACGGGCGTGGCCGGCTCCAGCAGCAGCACGGCCGCGACGTACAGGGCCGGAAGCCAGCGCAGCCACGCCGGAGGCGCCGGCAGCCGGGGCCGAGGCATCGAGCCGTCCTCCGGCTCCCGGCCGGTCCGTTCGTGCGTCACCCGACCAGCCTGGTGCGCGGTGCCTCCGTACCCCGGGATTGCTCCACTCAACGGCATGTTCCGGCACCTGCCTGCGCACAGGGTCAGCTGTTGCCGAAACCGATCGCGAAGACGTGCAGGCCACCGGCGGCGACGTCGGACGGCAGGCGCACACTGCTGACCGTCCTGCCCGGACTCAGCGCCACGGGTGCCGTGGCGAACACATACGTCCGGGTGCTGTCGGACGCGGTGCCCGCGTGGTTGCGGTACGGCAGGGTCACCGCGACGGTGTTGTCGGCGAGCGGTGAGGCGGCGCCCCCGTTCAGCGTCCAGTCGGAGAGGCCGACCGGGACCGACTGGGTCGTGCCGTCCGTGTAGGTGACGGTCGCCGTGCCGGATACCGGACCGTTGTTGGCGGCACCCAGGAAGGAGATGCTGCCCGAGCCCGGTGTCCGTACCGTCTGCCCGTTCGCCTCGTAGTTGTCCGGTGCGCCGGCCGCCACGTCGGGCCAGGTGAACGTCACGCCGTTCACGGTGAGCTGCGAACCCGGCGTGACGCCCGCGCCGGCCAGGGCGTGCGCCGAGTAGCTGTAGCCCGCGCCGTCGAAGTTGGCCGAGGCCGCGGCGGTGTCGCCGGACGTCCCGACGTCGGTGCGGCCCGGCGCGCCCGGGTAGGAGGGCGGGGCGGCGGAGGGGTCCGACGCCCAGGACGTGTCGGGCGAGGTGCCGAGTACGTAGGTGAGGGTGCCACCGCCGGTCAGGGCGCCGTCGGGTGCGTGCGCCGCGTTCCAGGCCGTGCCGTTCCAGGTGGCGGACTGGACGTACGGGGCGTCGTCCGCCGCACCGTCGCCGTTGATCGTGAGGGTGTGTCCGGACGGGAGGGTGATGACGGCCTGAGGGAAGAGCGGGCTGCCCAGGGCCAGGTCGGCGGTGCCCGGGGTCTCGGGATACATGCCGAGGGCGGACCACACGTACCACGAGCTCATCTCGCCCAGGTCGTCGTTGCCCGCGAGCCCGGCCGGGCCGGCGGTCCAGATCTGGTCCTGGACCTGCCGGACGACCTTCTGTGTCTGGTAGGGGCGGCCGATGTAGTCGTATTCCCAGGGGATGTTGAGGCTGGGCTCGTTGCCCAGGTCGGTGTATCCGCCGGCGCCGGTCAGCGAGGACAGGTCCGTGTCCAGGTATCTGGCCATGGCCGCGTCACCGCCCATGGCCGTCGCCAGCCCGTGCAGGTTGAACGGCACCATCGGCGTGTACTGCCAGGAGTCGCCCTCGACGAAGTTCCTGCCCGAGGTCGGCGAGAAGCCCGCCGTCCACGTGCCCGAGGCGTCGCGCGGCTGGACGAAGCCGCTGCCGTGGTGGAACAGGTTCTGCCAGTCCTGCGCGCGGTCCGCGAACCGCTGCTGGTCGGCGGTGTGGCCGAGGGCGCCCGCGAGGGCCGAGACGGCGAAGTCCGCCGAGTTGTACTCGAGGGTGGTGGCAGCGGCGCCGTAGAAGTTGCAGCAGCCGTACTTGCCGTTGCTGGGCAGCCACCCCAGCTGCTGCAGGTAGGTGAGCCCGGGCCGGTTGTCGTTGGGGACGGTGGCCTCCGCGATCATGCCCTTGAGTGCGGTGGCGGTGTCGAACGCGCGGGCCCCGAAGGCGTAGTAGTCGGCGATGATCTCGTCCGCCGGATCACCCACCATGACGTGGGTCTCGCCGTTGTTCTCCGACCACTTGGGGAACAGGCCGGTCTGGCGGTAGTCGTCGACCATCGACTGGGCGGTGTCGGAGGCGACCCGGGGCGCGACGAGCGCCTCGAGCTGGGCCTGCGAGCGGTAGACGTCCCAGCCCGAGTAGTTGGCGTAGGCGGCGCCATGGCCCTGGTCGACGGTATGGGTCCTGCCGTCGAAGCCGGGATAGCGGCGGTTGGTGTCACTGATCACGTTCGGATGCAGCAGCGCGTGGTACAGCGCCGTGTAGAAGACGGTCTGCTGGGCGGGCGTCCCGCCGGCGATCCGGACCCGGCCGAGGAGGGACTTCCAGGCGTCGTGCGCCGCGCCGCGGACCTTGGCCAGGTCCCAACCCGGGTTCTCCGCCTGGCGGTTGCCCGCCGCGCCGGCGGCAGACACATAGGAGATGCCGACCTTGGCCTGAACGGTCCGGTGCGCGGTGGTGTCGAACGTGACATAGCCGTCGGAGCCGCTCGCCTCGGGAGCGAAGGGGTGCGGGGGACGGGGCACGGGGCCGTGCAGCACCGGCTTGTTGGGCGCCTCGGGGGCACTGGGGGAGGCGTCGGTCCGGGGGGTGGTCGGCGTGACGGCGGCCAGCGCGGTGCCGCTGTGGCGGAACGGCTGGTCGAAGACCATGTCGTAGTACACCGTGTAGGAGTTGCCCTCGCCGCAGAAGTTGCCGCTGGTGACCTTCCCCCGCACCTCAGTGTCGTTCACCACGTCGAACTGCGCGGCGGTGTCGCCGTTCTCGCTGCCCGTCAGCTTGAACAGGAGGTTCGCCCGGGTGGTGGACGGGAAGGTGAACCGGGCCATCCCGCTGCGGGCGGTGGCGGTCAGTTCCGTTGTCACACCGTTGTCCAGCGACACCGTGTACGAGCCGGGCGTGGCGGATTCGTCGGTGTGCGAGAAGCCGACCGTGGCGCCCGTGTCCACCGTGCCGACGGTCGGCAGCACCGGGATGTCACCGGCGGCCCGGCAGCCCGGTCCCGCTATGTGCGTCAGACCGAATCCGGTGATGGCCGAGTCACCGTACTCGTAGCCGCCGCCGTCCGGGCGGTGCGGGCTGGTGTCGGGGCTCCACTGGACCATCCCGAACGGGGTGTCGGCTCCCGGGAAGTCGTCGGCGGCGTGTGTGGTCCCGATGAAGGGATTCACCAGTGAGGCCGGGTCGGAGACCGGCGCGGGCGGGGTGGGATCGGCTTGCGCGGGAGTGTAGGCGGCACCCACGGTCAGGGCGCCGGCGGCGAGCACGGACAGAAGGCGGAACGGCACCATCGTGACCATGTCCCTTCGACAACGTTGTCCCGCAAAGTGGCCCCTCTGGCCTCTGCTGTCAAGGACACGCGGTGCAGAACCAGCCGTTTGTCTGACGCGACATCACATCCCGGTTACTTCGCCTACCTTGAACCACTGGCACAGCCGCGGGTGGCGGCCAGGTGCCGATCTGGGACCGCAACGGCCCGGCGGCCAGGGGGTTTCGGCGGAGCCGACGGTTCAGTGGGGCGAGCGCGTGTCCACGGGCAGGCTCAGCCGGAACAGGGCCCCGCCTCCCGGGGCCTGGTGGGCGGTGAGTTCGGCGTGGTGGGTCTGGGCGATCTGACGGGCCATGGCCAGGCCGAGGCCCGAGCCGGGAAGGGCACGGGCGGCGCGGGCCCGGTAGAAGCGGTCGAACACATGGGGAAGGTCGGCCGAGTCGATACCGGGACCGTGGTCACGGACACTGATCTCCAGCCTGTCGCCGTCCGCCGACCGGTGCGCCGCCACCTCGACCCGGCCGCCGGGCGGGGAGAACTTCGCGGCGTTGTCGAGCAGGTTGGAGAGCAGCCGGGTCAGCCGGCTCGGCACCGCGGCCGTCAGGGCGGACGCCGCAGCGGTGTCGGTGTCGAGGACGAAGGGGACGTGGGGCCAGTGATCGCGGGCGGCCGCCACGGCGTGCTCCAGCAGGGCGGCCGGCTGCACCGACTCCAGGGACTGCTGCGGCTCTTCGTCGCGGGCCAGGTCGATCAGGTCGTTGACCAGCGTGGTCACCTCCCGCAACTGGCGGGTGAGGGCGCCGGTCGCCCGCTCCCGCTGACGCGGGGTCAGCCGGTCGGCGCGCAGCAGGATCTCGGCGTTGGCGCGCAACGCCGTCAGCGGTGTGCGCAGTTCGTGCGAGGCGTCGGCGACCAGGCGCCGTTGCGCGGCGAGTGACTCCTCCAGGGCGTCGAGCATGGTGTTGAAGGTGACGGCGAGACGGGTGATCTCGTCCTCGCCGCCCCGCTGCCCGGGCGGCAGCTCGATACGGAGTCCCGCGTCACGGGTGGCCGTGATCCGCTCCGCGGTCGACGTCAGCCGGGTCACCGGAGCCAGCCCCGAGCGGGACACCCAGTAGCCCAGCAGGGCCGCGACCGGCACACCCGCCCCGCCGATCCCGGCGAGCAGCCCGGCGGCCTGCCGCTCGGCGTGCCGTACCCCGTCGAAGCGCAGCGCCACCTGCACGGCCAGCCCTCGGCGGGCCGGCGTGGTCAGCACCCGTACCGGTTGACCGTCCACCGAAGCCATGCTGTAGTACGGCGCCCGGTGGCGGCCGGCGACCTCGCGCACCGCACGGGTGACGGGCAGCAGATAGGGCCGGCCCGGGTCGTGCGCGGGGGACTCGGGCACCAGTTGGGCGCAGGCGGGCGCGGCCAGGTACCGGCACTCGCCGGCCTGCACCCCGGGACCCTCCTGCTGGTGCTGCCGGATGGCCAGCGTGGCCGCCTGCGTCAGCCGCAGGTCGAACTGCCGGTGCAGGGTGTAGACGGTGACGGCGTACGCGCCCGCGCACACGGCCAGCGCCACGCCCGCCACCGCGGCCGACGCGGTCACGGCGAGTCGGCGGCGCAGCGGAGGGCGGCGGTGCCGGCGCGGCCGACGGGACCGGCGGGGCCGCGTCACCGTTCGTCCAGCCGGTAGCCGATGCCATGCACGGTGTGCACGAGCCGCGAGGCGCCGTCGGCCTCCAGTTTCCGGCGCAGGTACCCGACGTAGACGGCCAGCGAATTGGATTCGGGCCCGAGATCCCGGCCCCACACCCAGCGCATGATCGTCTCCCGCTCCAGTACCTGCCCGGGGTGGCGCAGCAGCAGGTCCAGCAGGCTCCACTCGGTCCGGGTGAACTCCAGCCGCCGCCCGCCCCGCTGCCCCGTGCGGGTCCGCGGGTCCACGACCAGATCGGCGAAGCGCAGCTGTGCGGACGGGGCCGGCCCGGCGGGACCGGCGCGGCGCAGCAGGGCGCGCAGCCGGGCGGCCAGCTCGTCCAGCGCGAACGGCTTGACCAGGTAGTCGTCGGCTCCCGCGTCCAGGCCGTCCACCCGGTCGCTGACCGTGTCGAGCGCGGTCAGCACCAGGATCGGCGTACGGTCGCCCAGCGCCCGCAACTGCCGGCACACCGCGAGCCCGTCCACCACCGGCATCATCACATCGAGCACCAGCGCGTCCGGCTCCCAGGCCGCCACGGCCGTCAGAGCCGCGTGTCCGTCCGCCGCACCACGGACGGTGAACCCCTCCAGGGCCAGCCCGTCCTCCAGGGCGGCGCGTACCTCGGGGTCGTCATCCACGACCAGCACGCGCGCGGCACCGGCGGGGGACACGTCCTGAGCTGCGTCGTTCATGGGACCAGCCTGCCAAACGGCGTTCTTAACAGCCTCTTAGACCGCGGTCGCGGCTGCCCGGGAGAGTGCCGTTCGGCTCGGGCCCGTCACGTCAGGAGCGCGCGCCCTCCGGAGAGACTCATTGCAACGCGTCATTGCATTCGAGTTCAGCGTCATTGCATCAATTTCTCGCCGCTGACCTCGTGAAATTACTTTTGGTCGATTGACAGGGATTCTGAATGCAACGTAGCTTTCAGGTCGCATCAAACACGTAATATCGCGAGATGGGGAATGGCGATGAGTGAATCCGTCCACACCGTCACGGCGCTGCCGGCGGAGCGTCGGCCCGGCTGCCCCTTCGACCCGCCGGCAGAGCTGATCGACGCCCGTCGGCACGGCCCCATCAGCCGCTACACCCATCCCGAGGGAAAACCCGGCTGGCTGATCACCGGATACGACCTGGTGCGGTCGGTCCTGGCCGACCCGCGGTTCAGCTCGCGCAAGGAACTCCTGAACGTCGGCGACTTCGAGGTTCCTCCGGCCCCGCCCGGCGAGTTCCTCCTCACGGACGAGCCACAGCACATGCGCTATCGGAAACCGCTGATGGGCAAGTTCACCGTACGGCGGATGCGGCTGCTCACCGAGCGCGTCGAGCAGATCACCGCCGAGTGCCTCGACGCCATGGAGAAGGCCGGGCCCCCGGCGGACCTGGTGACCGCGTTCGCCAAGCCCATCCCCACCATCGTCATCTGCGAGCTGCTGGGGGTGCCGTACCGGGACCGGGGCTCCTTCCAGGAGCAGATCGACGCCTTCATGGGCGGGGAGACAAGCGAGGAGGAGCTGATAGCGGCCTACACCGCGACCCAGGAGTATCTCGCGGAACTGGTGGCCGCCAAGCGCGCCCACCCCACCGACGACGTGCTCAGCGAACTCACCGACAGCGACCTGACCGATGAGGAGCTGAAGGGGATCAGCCTGATCCTGCTGGCCGCCGGGTTCGACACCACCGCGAACATGCTGTCCCTCGGCACCTTCGCCCTGCTGCGGCACCCGGAGCAACTGGCCGCGCTGCGCGCCGATCCCGCGCTCGCCGACCGGGCCGTGGAGGAACTGCTGCGGTATCTGAGCGTCGCCAAGCAGTTCTGGAGGACGGCGCTGGAGGACGTCGAGGTGGGCGGCCAGACCATCAAGGCCGGTACGACGGTCGTCCTGTCGTACAACACCGCCAACCGCGACCCCGAGCGCTTCGCCGATCCCCATGTGCTCGACCTGCGGAGGCAGGACGGCGGACACCTGGCCTTCGGTCACGGCATCCACCAGTGCCTGGGCCAGCAGCTGGCCCGCGTCGAGATGCGGGTCGCGTTCCCCGCGCTGTTCAACCGCTTCCCCACACTCCGCCTGGCCGTCCCGGCCGAGGAGGTCGCCCTGCGCCCGGAGACCGCGGACATCTACGGGGTGAAGAGCCTCCCGGTCACCTGGGACGCCTGATCGCGCGCCGGTGACGGGTGACCTCATGCACGGCGGCCCGTCACCGCCGGGGACGGGGCATGCTGGAAGTGTCCCCTGACGGCACGTCACGGTCACGGCGGGAAGAAGGGTGCCTCGGATCCTCCGGGTCGAGTCCGCGTTCGGCAGGGTGCGCCTGGACCTGTCCCACGCGGTCATCGAGCATCCGGTGGTCGACATCGAGTTGCACCTCGGCACGGGCGGAGCCGAGATCATCGTGCCGCGCGACGCGATCGTCGAGATCCAGGAGCTGCGCACCGTGTGGAAGGACCCCCGCTACGAGACCCGCCGGCACCCCCGCCCCGGCGGGCTGCGGATCCGGATCTCCGGAACCATGGAGTTCGGGCGGCTGAGGATCCGCCACGCGCGACGCTGAGGTCCGAGGCCGGAGAACGGAAGCGGAACGGCCCGGGACCCGGCGGCTCAGAGGATGTCCTCCTCCTCCGGAACGACGACCTGGTCGATCAGTCTCTGGATACGTTCGGTGGGCAGGGCGACCGCCATGGCCCAGTAGTAGATGACGAGGCTGAACACGGCCACGACCCCGATGTCCCACCACAGCGGGAACCAGGGGTGCTTGAGCGGCCCGAAGTCGCTGAGGTAGACGATGAGCCCCATGCCCACGAGGTAGACCGGCAGCCACTGCGCGGCCCGCAGGTCGAGCTGGGGAGTGATGGGGTTCATCTTGAACAGCCGGTTGGCGACCAGGATGACGTAGCCGAGCAGGATGGCGACGCCGAGCTTCCAGTCGGTGGTCCAACCCGACCACAGGATCAGCAGGTTGGCGACGATGAAGGCGAGCGGCGACATCCAGCGGCCGCCGGGCAGCCGGTAGGGACGGTGGGCCTCGGGCAGCCGGTCGCGGAACACCCCGAAGGACAGGGGGGCGCCCGCGTACATCAGCACACTGGCGCTGGTGATCAGGCCGACCAGGGAACGCCAGCTGGGGAACGGCAGGAAGCAGATGCAGCCGATCACGAACGCGGTGATGAGGCCGACCCAGGGAACACCGCGCCGGTTGGTGGTCTCGAAGACGGAGGGCACATAGCCGTTGCGGCTCAGGCCGTAGGAGACCCGGGACGAGCCGGTGATGTAGATCAGGCCGGTCCCGGCGGGGGAGACCACGGCGTCGAGATAGAGGACCGTGGCCAGCCAGCCCAGGCTGATCAGCGTGGCCACTTGGGCGAAGGGCCCGCTCAGCGCGGTGAAGGCGGAGTCGGCCCAGTGGCTGCCGATCTGCGAGGCGGGCAGTGCGGTGAGGAAGGTGACCTGCAGAAGGATGTAGATCAGGATGCCCAGGATGATCGACCCGATGACCGCTCGCGGGATGTCCCGCTTGGGGTTGGCGCTCTCACCGGCCAACTGGTCCGCCTGCTCGAAGCCCAGCAGCGCGAAGATGATGCCGCTGGTGGAGACGGCGGACAGGATGCCCTTGGCGCCGTACGGGTTGAAACCGTCGGCCGCGGTGAAGTTGGCGGTGTGGAACTGGGCGATGGCGAACACGAAGATCGTCAGCAGTGGAATGCCGACCTTCCACCAGGTCGCCGCGCTGTTGGTGCGGGCCAGCAGCCGGATGCTGAGGAAGTTGACGGCCGTGATGACCGCCATCAGGCCGACCGCGACGGCGATGCCCGGCGGGGTCAGGACGTGCTCGCCGCTCTCGACCTTCTCCCAGCCGCTCGCCCAGGAGTAGTGCTGGGCGTACGTGATCATCGCCAGCACCTCGATGGGTGCCACGGTGGCCGCCTGCAGCCAGGAGAACCAGCCGAACGACGCGCCGGCCGCGCCGCCGAAGGCGTAGTGAGGGAAGCGGGCGGTGCCGCCCGAAACGGGATACATACCGCCGAGTTCCGCGTGCACCAGCGCCAGGATCAGGATCGCCAGGCCGCCGATGGCCCAGGAGATGATCGCCGCCGGACCGGCGGCCGCCAGCGCACCCTGTGCGCCGAAGAGCCACCCGGACCCGATGATCGAACCCTCCGAGGCCCAGATGAGTCCGACGAAGCCGATCTCACGCCGGAGACCGGGCTTGTGGGCCTTCGGGCCGGGTGCAGCCTCTGACACGGCCATGGTCCACCCCCCTCAGTAGGGTGATGTTCACCCTTATCGTGCCACGGGGACGTTGTCTTGGCAGTGGACGTGCAGGCCCGACTTCCGGGACATGTGCGGGGACGACGTGCCGCCGGCGCGGGCATGACGTCCCCGGCGCGCGGGCCGCCCTATGATCCGGCGGTGAGACGGGGGCCGGCCGACGGGGCTCCGGTGACCGCCGCACCGTACAGGGCCTCGGTGGCGGTGCCGAAGTAGGCACTGTAGGAGACCTGCGGGGTGTTGCCGCCGGTGTGATAGCCGCCGATCACGCCGATGACCGCCCAGCCACCGGGCCACGGTACGAGCATCGGACCGCCGCTGGTGCCGCCCACGAAGGCGTCGCAGGCGATGCGCGGGAACGTACCGGGATCGGCCGGGTCGTCGCTGTCCCACCTGGTGGTCCAGCTCCAGCACGTCAGCGGCTTCTCCGCCCCCGCCGGGTAGCCGACCATCCGTACCGGGGCGTGGTAGTAGCCCGTCCCGGTGAGCAGCCGTACCCCGCCGACCGCGTCCTCCAGGAGTGTGCCGTCCTGGTTGGGCTCGGTGACGGCGAAGGCGAAGTCGTACTCGGCTCCCGCGTGTTCGCCGAGGTCGTAGTACTGCTGGGGGACATAGACGCCGTTCGTGCGCACCGGGAAGATCCCGAAGGGTTTGCGGGCGTCGTGGTACTGCGGGACGAAGGCCAGGTGACGCTTTGGCGAGGTCCCGGCATAGCCCTTCAGACAGTGCCCGGCGCTCAGTACCAGGTCGTGGCCGGGGCTGCGGACGACGGAGCCGCTGCAGGTGCGGCCGGTGCCGCCGGCGTCCGTCCAGAAGAAGGTGCCGGCCTGGGGCATGCCGTCGAAGCTCCGGCTCGGCGGGATGTACTCGCCCGGCCGGGGCCCGTCCACCGCGGGCGACGCTTCGGCGGCCGTCGCACCGGGCTCGCTCCCCTTGACGGTGTCGGCCGGCAGCGCGGCCGCCATGCGGGCCGGGGTCCAGTAGGCGTCGAGCCGGTCGGCGAGCGGGTTCCGGCCGGCGGCGGCGCCGTCGGCGGATGCCGTGGTGGTGGGGCCGGTACAGAGCAGCAGGGCCGCCGCACAGACGGCGGCGTATCGCGCGATCCTGGTCCCGGGTCTCATCTGTTCCCCTCAGAGCGGACGCACATGACGGCCCACCATAAGCCCGCGGCATCGGTCGGCACAGCGTCCGCTGCCGCCATTCGTGTACGCGCGGCAGCTGAGAACTCCCGCGGCCCAGTGCGTTCCACATGACGAAGTGGTCGACGATGTCGTCCACGGACCGCGGATGTTCGGGGAACGCCGGTTCCGGAAGCACCAACCGCACGCCCTCGCGGCGGAGTTCGGCGCCGACATCAGCGAGAGTCCTCATCTCGGTGGGCACGACGATCACGCCGTCCGCCCGGTACGGCCCCGACGAGACGGCCGCTCCCTGGTTCCCCGGCACGTACGTGACCTCCGTCGGCGCCCCGACCCCGGAGACCGGCAACCCGGTCTCCGGCTCGACCGTGGTCCGCGCCCGGCGACTGCGCATCCGTCTCCACCTCCGGAAGTGCTGCCCGGTGCTCCAGCACGCTGGGCCCGGTGGGACGAGTGAGGCGCGACCCACCGGGTAGACGCCCCTACCGGCCACGGGAGGCGGTTCCGTGGTCCGCCACTACGGGTGGGACAGGACCGTCAGCCATGGACCGCATACGCAGGGTCATGGGCCCACCGGAAGGAGAAGGCCATGAAGAAACTGATACGGGAAGCGGGCGCGGCCGGCGCCGTGACCACGGTGGTCGCAGCCGCTCTCCTCGCCACCGGCGGATCCGCGGCGGCGGCCACCCCTGGACCGGCCGGGCACGGCGCCGCCGGTACCGCGGCGGTGCACGCCGGCCGGCGCATGCCCTGCCACCGCGGTCCCGACCAGCGGATCGATCCGTGGGTCGCCGGCCAGCTGGCGTGGTTCGTCCCTGGAGCTCGGCATCGCCTGGCAGCGTACGACCCGTGGGTCAAGGACCAGCTGACGCGCTTCGCGTCCTCCTCCTGTTAGCCCCCGTACCGATCGCTCTCACCCGCGAGGTGTCGCGGTCACTTCACGAAGACCATGTCCGGGTACTCCGGCGACGGTCGCTCCAGGAGCCGTCCGCTGCGGCCGCGCAGCCAGTGGTCGAAGTAGGCGGAGACGTAGGCCTCGTTGGTGCGTATCGCGATGGCCGGGTCGATGGTGCCGATGTCGTCGGTGCGCTCGCAGGGCGACAGACGCAGCTGTGGCACGAGTGCCTCCGCGTCGGTGAACGAGGCGTGCTCCGAGCCGAGCAGGGTCAGCTCGCGGTTCCATCCCGGGGTGTGGGCGCGGAACGCCCGCCAGCCGGGTCCTGTGTCGGTGTCGCCGTCCTTGCCCATCAGCAGGAAGGGCCGGTCGAGGCCGTGCCGGGCGACCGGCATCAGTGAGCCGTCGTAGTGGGTCAGATTGCCGTCCATGTCGATGCCCGCGGTGATCCGGTGGTCGGCGTCCATGGCCAGCGCGGCGGCCGTGCCGCCCATCGAATGGCCGAACATGCCGACCTCGCTCAGATCCAGCGCCCCGGCCAGGCCCTCCGGCAGCGGCTGTCCGTCCGCGTCCGGGTTCCGGCCGCTGTTGAGATCCTGGAGCTCGTCCAGGACGAAGCCGGTGTCGGCGACCCGCACGGCGAGCGCCTTGCGCAGGAAGGCGTCGACACCGTCCGGGGGCAGCGACAGGGTGGCCAGGGAACCGTCCGGGAACTGGACCTCGGGCGACTCGTAGGTGTTGTCGATGGTGACGACCACATAGCCACGGCTGGCCAGATCGGCTGCCGACGTCGTACCCCAGGTGCGTGGTTCGCCCAGTCCCGGGGAATAGAGCACCACCGGAAGCCGCCCCTTGCGCCCCGAGGCCACAGGAGCGCTGCGCGTCGCGTGGGTGACGGTGCGCGCCCAGTCCGCCCGGCCGGCCGGGACGTGCAACCGGAGGTAGCCGTTCGCGGTGACCTCGTCGAAGTGGGCGGCAGCCGCGGGCAGCATGTACGGGGCCGCCGGACGGCCTCCCGTGCGCGTCGCGGGGTAGTACACACTGACCATCAACTCGCGCGTGCTGTGCCCGGACCGCCACGGGTCGGCCCGGGAGTGGTCTGCCAGGTGCAGGTCCACCTCCCCGACCCGGTACGGACCGGTCGGGGCGGGGAGGGCGAGTGGACGGGGGGACGACGAGGTGGTCGGTCCGGTGGGGGCGGTGCGGGTGGCTGCGGAGGCGGGGAGAGCGGCCGTCAGCGTGCACAGCGCGGCGACCGCGCAGGCGGCGAGCGCTCGTGCCCGCCGCCGGGTGCCCCCGGGACGGTCGGGCGGGCGCGGGAGGGGATTCGTCATGGGCCAAGCCTGACGGCTCGTCGGCTCTCCCCACATCCGGGGAAGCCCCCGATCTTGTCCCTCAGGGTATCCGTAGGGGATCCCGCCGGGAGCCGGTTGCCGTTCCGGGAGTCGGTAGCCGGTGCACGGAGCCGAGTGCCCTGTGCACCGGCAGCCGGTCGCCTCACAGGCCCGCGGGGCACAGCCGGTGCTTCTCACCGCCCTTGAGCACCGCGTCGACGCACCCGGCGGGCAGTCCGTCACGGGACGTGGCGGAGAAGTTGGCCGTCACGGTCAGCACGTCGGCGCCGAACGTGGTGCGCTGTACGAGACCGTCGTCCGTCAGCCGGCGGAAGTCGGTCATCGGCTGTGTGGCCGCCGCCTTGTGCAGCGGCTCGAAGTACCGTTGCACCTGGGCGATCCGCTCGCCGTGACGGTCCAGTTCGGACTGGTCGAGGACCAGGTTGAGGGGCACGTTGTACAGCATCGCGAGAAGCGCGCGGGTGCGGCTCTGGTCCGGCAGTTTCGACCACGACAGCTCCCAGCGCTCGGTACTGATCACCGAGTCGTGCAGGACCGTCTGGTACAGCGGCACCCGGTACCTCGGGTCGTACATCGCCTTCGCGAGGTCGGCCGGCAGGTGGACGGGCTTGAAGAAGACCCCCGGCGCGCCGGCCGGGGCGTAACGGCCCCAGGTCGGGCGGTCCCGCTCCAGCTTCCACAGCCGGTCGTCGACCGGTGTGCCCGAGCCATGGCTGAAGGACAGCACTCCATTCGCCCAGGATCCCGCACTCTCCGAACCGAGCACCAGGCGGCGGTCGCCGGACAGCCACGCCATGCGTGCGAGCCGGTTCCTGCGGTCCTCGGCCTTGGTCATCGGATGCGCCGCAGAGTGATCGGCGAACAGTTCACCTGCCGCGTCCACGTCCAGGAAGTAGCTGGTGGCGCCGCTCGCGGTCATCTTGCCGGTGCGGTCGGCCAGGTAGTGCCGGGTGGGCTCGGCGCGGCGGAGCGCTTCGGAGCTCACATAGCAGCCGCGGTCGCCGAAACCGGTGACGATCCTGCCGTCCGCCTGGCGCACACAGGCGGCCTGCCACACCGGGGCGGGCCAGTTGGACACGGGGGTGTCGGCCGACGCCGGGTCCTGCGCGTTGGCCCAGGAGTCGTAGGGCCCGACGAGATAACCGGCCTGCCGGGCACGGCGCGTGGCCTTGCGGTCCATGGGGGCGCCGTCGGCGTCGTACCCCAGCCACATCCGGTCGATCCCCAGCTCCCGCAGCCGGCGGACGCCCTCGGCGGTACGCGCCCGGCCCCAGGTGTAGGCGTGGAACGCGCCCACCAGCTTGGCGACTTCGGGATTGCGCGCGATCTTCTGTCGCAGCGTCGTGATGCCACCGTGGCGCTGGAGCCAGGCGCGGTAGTCGCGTGCCGCCGCTACCGGCGACCCGTCGGTGAGCGCGAACGTCACCGTGTACGTCCCCGTGGCCTGTTGCGCCGAGAACGCGTGCTCGGCCTCGGCGTGCAGGCGGCCGCCGGCGGACACGAACCTGAGGGTCGTGCCGATGTCGGACTCGACGATGTAGCTCGCGCCGTGCCGTCCGGACTGACTGGTGCCCCAGAACGGCATGGTCAGGCCGCCGGCCATGTCGGCCTCGGTCCCCGCCAGGCCCGCCGAGGGGGAGTTCCACCACCGGTCGGCGACCGGGACGGACAAGCCCTCGCCGCGTGGGAACTGCAACTCCTCAGTGGTTCGGTCCGTGCCGGAGACCGGCCAGGTCAGGCTGGACCGCCGTGCCGCGTGCACGGTGACGGCCAGGCGCCCGTCCCGCGCGGACGCGGTGACGGCCAGCCCTTTCTTGCCGTAGCGCCAACTGGCCTGCCCGTCGCGGACGGTGACCTTCCCGGGCGCGCCCAGATCACCGGACGCCGGTGCGGAGAGCTGCCAGGTGCGGCCGTCGTCCGCTCGGGCCCGCACCGCCAGGGACCTGGTGTCCACCGTGGCGTGGCCACCGCCGACCGGTACGGAGAGCTGGTCGCCGTGCGCTTCGATGCGCCGGGCCTCCGGCGTGGCGGTGCCGAACGCGGCGGCCGTTCCGATCACACCGACCATCAGGAGGGCACCGCTCACCGCGATGATCTTCGTCTGCGTCTTCGTCTTCTTGAGCTTCCTCGCCTTCACGGTCGTGGACTCTGGTGACCGAACATAAGAGAGATGTGAGAGCAGCGCGATCCGCGGCACGCTCGTCCGGCTGGTCAACCTCTGCTGTCGCAGATCAACGGCGGGGTCCTGCTGCCTGCACGTGCGCACCCGTGCGGTGTCCAGCCCGCTGACCGATCGTCGTCAGTAGGTGGGCGACCAGGGGATTGCGGTCGTTCCTGCGCCATGCGACGGCGACCCGTGTGCGCGCGGTGCCGGGATCGATCCGGCGGAAGGCCACCCCCTTGAGCCGGATACGGCGGATGCTGGCCGGGGCCACGGACACGCCGAGCCCGGTCTCCACCAGGGCGCACACGGTCTGCCACTCCACCGCGTGCTGGGAGATCCGGGGCGTGAACCCCGCCTCCTCGCACAGGCCGGTGATCCGGTCGTACAACCGCGGGCCCGCCGTGCGCGGTAGCAGGACGAACGGCTCGCCGGCCAACTGGCCTGGCCGCACCACGCGTTGGGCGGCCAGTGGGTGCGCGGCCGGCAGCACGGCCACGAACGGCTCACTGAGTACGGTCCGGAAACCCAGTTCGGACTCGTCGGCCGGAGGCTCCCGCAGCAGGCCGATGTCGATCGTTCTCTCGCGCAGCGCGTCGAGCTGCGGTGCCGTGGTCATTTCGTGGATGTCGAGGTCCGCGGCGGGGAAGCGCTGCCGGAAGTCGCGCAGCAGGCCCGGCAGGACGGTCAGCGCCAGCGAGGCGGCGAAGCCGATCCGGAGCCGGCCGGAACGGCCGCTTCCGACGGCCCGCGCCGCGGCCAGCCCGTCGGCGAGCCCGGCCAGGGCCTGCCGGGCGGCCGGCAGCAGCGCGCGGCCGGCCGGTGTGAGCGTCACCCTCCCCGGTTCCCGGTCGAAGAGCGCGTACCCGACCTTCCCCTCCAGCCGGCGGATCTGCTGGCTCAGCGGGGGCTGGGCGATGCCCAGACGGGCGGCGGCGCGGCCGAAATGCAGTTCCTCGGCGAGCACGGCAAAGGCGTGCAACTGCGGCAGCGGGAGTTCGGGGCGGTCCATACCCCAGGGATATCAGCCCACGGATGCCGGTCCCGTCCATATCCGCAGAGATATCAGTCCGTGGCACAGCTCGTATTGGACGTATCGTCGCAGGTCACCTAGCTTTCCGTGCATGACAGAGCGACGTGCGGTCCTCAGCGGGTCGACCTTCGAGGAACGGATCGGCTACGCCCGTGCCGTGGTCGACGGCGACTGGGTGCATGTGTCCGGGACCACCGGGTTCGACTACACCACCATGACGATCTCGGACGACGTCGTGGAACAGGCCCAGCAGTGCCTGCGCAACATCGAGGCCGCGCTCACGGAGGCCGAGTGCGGCTTCGCCGACGTGGTGCGCGTGCGCTATCTCCTTCCGGACCGCGCGGACTTCGAGCCCTGCTGGCCGGTGCTGCGCCGGTGCTTCGGCGAGGTCCGGCCGGCCGCCACCATGCTGGTGTGCGGCCTCGCCGACCCTCGTATGAAGATCGAGATCGAGGTGTACGCCCGCCGCGGCGCGAGCTGACCGCGGGCGGTCCCGGCGCGGCGCGGCCGGGATCACGGTGCCAGGCCCGCCGCCCGGCCCCGCCGCTCCACCGGTTCGCCGCGTCGCAGGATCCGTGCCTCGCGGGGCAGCAGTCGCGGGCCGGCCACGACCAGGACCTCGCACTCGGCCCGGGCCGGAATGTGCCGGTGGACGGGTCTGCGGTGCAGCACGGCCAGCGGACCCCGGGGCCGTGCCTTCCCGATCACCAGCAGGTCGTCCGGGGACGACGCGATCGAGCACAGCACCCGCCCCGCTGGGCCCCTGACCACCCGCCGGACGATCCGCAGGTCCCCCGGGGCCCCGCCGGCCGCCAGCTCGAAGGCCCGGTCCAGCAGTTGTCGCGCCTTGTCGGCCCACAGCTTGGCCCATGACGGATCGGGCCAGCGCCGGTAGAGGGCATCGCCCTCCGGAGGTTCCCAGGCTCGGACGGCCACCAGTGTGCGGCCGGTTCTGCGGGCCTCCAGAATGCCACGGCGCAACGCGGCCAGGCCGGCGAGCGAGTCGCTCACCCCGACGACGACATCCCCGGCCCGTCCGCCACCTGTCGTTCCCTGTGCCATGACCTCACGCTAGGAAGGGCCAATCCCCCCTGGCAAAGTCCAATTGATGGAAACTGGCCTTCTTTCGGGGCGGGTTATTTCGCCGGGCGCAGGAAAGTGCTCCAGCCGCCGTGCGGTTTCTCGCCGACCTCGAGGGTGCGCAGTTTCGCGAGGATCCTGGGGTCCTGGGCGTCGAGCCAGTCGACGAACTGCCGGAAGGAGACCAGGCGTACGTCGCCCCAGCCGGCGATCTGCCGGAGCGCCTCCTCGGCCGCGTCCATGTAGATGCCGCCGTTCCACTGCTCGAAGTGGTTGCCGATGAACAGCGGCGCCCGGTTCGTCTCGTACGCCCGCTGGAACCCGGCCACATACGCCTGTGCCGCCTGGGCGCGCCAGTAGGGGTAGTTGTAGGAGGGCGCCCGCGTGGAGTTCTTGGACTGGTTCGCCATCATGTTGTAGTCCATGGAGAGCACTTCGAACCTGTGCCCGGGAAACGGGATGCTCTGCAGCGGCAGGTCCCACACGCCGCCCCGCTTCCTCGGCCAGCACTGCAGTCCGCCGGGCGAGGAAGCGTCGTAGCGCCAGCCCAGTTCCCGCGCGACCGGCAGCAGGCTCGCCTGCCCGAGCAGGCACGGGGTGCGGCCCCCGACGAGTTCCTTGTCGTAGTCGAAGGGGAGCGGCGGATGGTCCTGCCAGCCCGTGTGCGACCGCCAGCACTTGACGAAGGTGCGAGCCTGCTCGACCTCCGAACGCCACTGCTCGGAAGTCCAGTTGGCCACCGACCCGGGGCCGACGCAGAAGTGCCCGTTGAAGTGGGTACCGATCTCGTGGCCGTCGAGCCAGGCCTGGCGGACGTACTTCAACGTCGCCTTGAGGTGTTCGTCGGTGAGGTAGCCGATGTCGGAGGCGCCGAGCGGGTTGTTCGGCGGATCGTAGAGCCGCTTCTTCTCCTCCGGAAGGAGATAGAGGCCGGAGAGGAAGAACGTCATGTGCGCGCCGTGGGTGCGGGCGAGCTCCAGGAAGCGGGGGAACAGCCCGGTGCCCAGCTCGCCGGCGCCGTCCCAGGAGAACACCACGAACTGCGGCGGGGTCTGGCCGGGTTCGAGGGGCTCGGGCGGATCCGGCTGGTGGGGCTGCCGTCCGGTGTACGCCGTGGAGCCGTCCCCGATCAGCCGGGGCGGCCCCTGCAGGGGTTCCGTGCCGCCGTCCGAGCGGCCGCACCTGGCCAACGAGGCGGCGGCCACACCGATGCCGGCGCCGAGACCGAGGCGAGCCACGCTCCGGCGGCTGATTCCACTCATCGCCATCCCAACCCGCGCCCAGGCGCGACGCCTTGCGCGCCACCCCGACCGACGCTGCCGACAGCTCGCACCATAGAGCCGATAAGTGTATAAAACGGATAATTGCGTGCGGTGTGGCGTGCAAAGGACCGGTCCGGTACCACTCGCGTCACCCGGCCGGCCCCACGGCGACGGACACCGGGCGGCCCGGACAGGCCCACCCGGGGAGGATCGGCCGGCCCGCCCTCGGCGGATCAGCGGAACGCCGCCACCGTGCGTGCCGCCCATGCGGAGAAGGACGCCGCGGGCCGGCCGAGCAGGCTCTCCGCCGCGCCGTCGACCGGCTGTTCCTCCGGGGCCGGTGCGCCGAGGACGGCGAGCCTGCCCTCGGCGACGGCGACGGCGACGGCATGAACCGGATCAGCTCGGGGCCGGTCGGCGTGCGGGCGGCACCGCCGTGTGCGTTCCCGCGCAGCACGGTGAACGGCGCCCCCGAGGCGGTCACGGCCGCCTCGAGGCGTGCGGCGTGCGCGTACGTCCGCGGCCGGGTGCCCACGCCCCGCGAGGACAGCGGCAGCCCCTTCGCCGCACCAGCCCGCACCAGCCGCGCCGCCGCCGCCCGGCAGGGCGTCCGCCGGGCGTGCGTCCAGCGGCTCATGTCGCCGGGGGTCCTTGTCCGGCCGCGACCGGCACCACGGTGATGTGCTGCACGGCCCGGCTGAGCACCCCCACGCCCACGACGATCAGCAGGGCGCCGCACGCCTCCGGTACGAGCCACCAGCCGGTGCGGATCCGCTCCCCGAACAGGGTCATGCCGAGCGTCAGGCTGATCACCGCGTCGCCGATGGTCAGCGCGGGCTGCGCCGCCGCCAGCGGCCCGGCCTGGAGCGCGTTCTCCAGAAGGAGCACGGCGGCGAGACCGGTGAGCGCGAAGCCGTACGTCTGCCAGGACCGCAGGAACGCCGCGAAGCCGTGGTCGGCGAAGGTGCCGGAGGCCGACTTCAGCAGGGCGGCGGTCAGCGCGTTGCCCGTGGCGGAGGCCACCGCGAGGAGGGCGGCGCGGCGGGCCGGCGCGTGACCCCGGCCGGCGAGCAGAACGGCCGCTGCCATTCCGCCGAGGCACAGGCACAGGGCCGGGATCCAGCGGGTGAGCGGCGCGTGGTCGGTGGCGCCGCGCGGGGCGGCGGCGACGAGCAGGACGGCGAGGCCCGCCACGCAGCCTCCCACCCCCCACCAGCCGGAGCGTGGCAGCCGCCTGTGCATCAGCGGGGCGGCGACGAGCAGCGCGAAGGGCAGTTCCAGGATGAAGAGCGGCTGGACCAGCGCGAGTGGTCCGTTGACCAGGGCCAGGCTCTGGAACAGGGCGGCGCAGACCACCCCGCACATGCCGATCACCCAGAACGGCCGGCGCACCAGCTCCACGAGCAGCCGGAGCCCGCCACGGCTGCTGGCGGACGCGGCCTTGCGCTGGAAGGCGGTGCCCACGGCGTTGCTCGCGGCTCCCGCGACGGCGAACACCGCGGCCAGTTCGATCACGACCGTCTCCTGCCTTCGGGAGGCCTCCCGGAGGAGCTTCGGATCTTCTCAGCCTACGGAAGGCGGCGAACGGACGCCGGATCACCGCACCGACCACGACGGCCCCGCCCGTCGATCACGGGGCGGGGCCGTACGCGGCGCTGGCTCAGCTCAGGGCCAGGTCGTCGGCGTACACCGCGCCCTGGCCGTACCAGCCGTGCACATACACCGTGACCGTGCCCGAGGCGCCCGTCGTGAAGGGCACCGTCAGTTTCGACCACGACGAGGACGGGGTCCAGGAAGTGGCGGTCGCGCCGCCGCTGACGCCGAGGTAGGCGTACGGCCCCTGCACCCAGCCGCTCAGCGTGTAGGTGGTGTCGGGCTTCAGGGTGAGGGTCTGCGCGCACTGGCCGGTGTGCGAGGCGGAGGGCACGGTCTTCAGCGCGTGCGCGCCGCCGTGCACCGGGGAGGAGACCACGACGGCCCCGCTGTCACAGGTCCAGGGCGTGAGCGAGCCGGCCTCGAAGTCGCCGTTGCCGAGGACGGCCGTGCCGCCGGACCCCTTGACCGTCAGAGTGAGCGGGGCGCTGTGCCGGGCGGAGCCGGCGGTGCCGGTGACGGTCAGTGGGTAGGTGCCGGGCGGCGTGGTGGCAGCGGTCCGCACGGTGAGCGTGGAGGTGCCGCCCGCGGTGACCGAGGACGGGCTGAGGGAGGCGGTCGTCCCGCTCGGGGCACCGCTCACCGTCAGGCCGACCGTCTGTGCGCTGCCGGAGGTCACCGACGTCCGGACCGTCGCCGTGGCGGTTCCGCCGGGGTCGACCGAGGCGGTGGCGGGGGAGAGGGCGACGGAGAAGTCGTTCGCCGGCGGGGTCGTCGTACCGCCGGTGAAGGGCGCGAAGGTGTGGGTGAAGTACCAGGTGTCCTGGGGGATGCCGGAGCAGGTGTCGGAGGCGCCGGAGCCGGGGCAGCCGCCGTTGTCGCGCTGGAGGGCCCAGAAGGAGAGGGTGTTGATGCCCTTGGCGACCGCCCAGTCGTACACGGTGGGGGCGTCGGCGGTGGTGAAGGTCTCCGCCGGGCCGTAGTCGTCCACGCCGGGCATCTCGGTGACGCCGACCATGTTCCACAACCGGGTGTCCGACAGGTTCGGGTACAGCTCGGCCAGCTGGTCGTGCAGTCCGCTCGCGGCCGTCTCGGTGTCGGTGGCCATGTGGTGCGTGGCACCGTCGTAGTAGTCGAACGTCATGAGGTTGACCACGTCGACCCTGGCCCCCGCGTTCTTCGCGCTGCGCAGCACGGCGAGGCCGCTGTCGGCGAGTCCGCTCGTCGTGGTCGGCAGGGTGTAGGAGAACTGCACCGGGCGGCCGTTCGCGGCGGCCCAGTCCTGGACCTTCTTGATGGCCTGGTTGCGGCGGTCGATGCCGGCGGCGTTCGTGAGGGAGTTGTCCTCGACGTCCATGTCGAGCCGGGAGACGTCGTAGGTGGTGATGATCTTCTCGTAGGCGGCGGCGATGGAGTCGGTGTCCGTGCAGCTGTCGGCGATCTCGGTACCGCCGTGGTCGGCCGCGTAGCCGCCGAGGGAGGGGATCACGTCGCCGCCGCGCGAGCGGATGGTGGCGAAGTCGGCGCCGAAGACGGAGGAGGTGACCGGGGTGGAGGTGTCGCCGTTCCAGTACGGGGTGCAGGAGCCCTTCTTGTCGGTCTGCAGGAAGGCCATGGTCAGGTACGTGGCGCCGGAGGCCTGGGCGAGCGCGGCGGGGCTGTCGCCGTTGTAGGCCTCGAAGTAGGGCGCGAAGACATGCGGGGGCAGCGGGGTCGCCGCGTGCGCGGTGCCCTGGGCTCCCAGGGCGAGCCCCGCGGAGGCGGCCAGGGTGGCCAGGCCCGCGAGCAGGGCGCGTACAGGTCTCGGACGTGTCATCGGGTACTCCCGGATAGCGAACGGCACTGTGCGGCCCGGCCGGGGCTGTGGGGCTACGCCATGATTGGTCTGGACCAAGCGTCGGTCAAGGTGCGGGAGCCGCCCTTTGCATGTTCATGGGAAAGCGAACGTGCCTGTCCTCGTGGGGAGTTGCCCCGTTCAGGTGGCGCGCGTGCCGCCCCCGCGGCGGATGCGGCCCAGCAGATCCCGGTGGTACGCCGCGAGTTGCCCGGCGGGCACCGGGGCCGGGCTGCCGGCCAGGGTGTACCAGGTGTCGCTGCCGGAGTGCTGGATGGCGACGCGCACGCTGCGGCCGTCCGACAGCAGGATGGTCGCGACGGTCAGGTCACCGGTGATCACACCGACCTCGTCGGTCATCGCTCCGCCGGGGCCGGAGACGACCCGGTCGACGTACCGGTTGATGCTGGGCGGGTTGCTCATGGGGCGCAGGCTTCCATCAACCCGGCCGGCGAGCCCCGCGCCGCGCAGGTGTCGCCGCCTGCGTCCCCGTGTTGGGTGTGCGGCGGGGACGCGGGCCGGGGCCGAACAAGGGACCGGCGGTTCCGGCCGAACAGAGGGCACTGGTGGTCCCGGCCGAACAGAGGGGACCGGTGGTCTCAGCCGAACAGGGGGAAGCGGTCCGCCACCGCGCCCAGGGCGGCCCGTTCGGCCTCGGTGAGCGCGGCGCGCCCGGTGCCCACGCGCGCGTAGTGCTCGTCGGTCCAGTCCGGCAGCGGCGGCCGCCCGAGCAGACCGTCCAAGGTGGCGCGCACCGCCGCCAGGCCCTCCGGGGCCGGGCCCGGCGCGTGCGGGAGACGGATGGTCAGGTCCAGGTGGTGGACGGTCGCCTCCACCGCGAGGGTGGTCATCAGGTCCCCGGCCGTCAGCACGTGCCCCTGCGTGCCGACGCGCTGCGCGGGACCGGCCGTCTCCGCCGCCTGTACGACCGCCGCCAGGGTCTCCAGATACAAGCCCTGGAGCTGACGGAAGTCGAGGAACATGCTGGCGTTCACCCGTACCCAGCGCCGGCCGTTCGCCGCTCCGACGGTGTCCGGCCGCCAGTCCCGCCAGTAGGTCACCGCGTCCCGGTCCACCGGCTCGCGCACCGGTGTGTGCAGGGCCACGAGTGCGCGCTGAGCGTCCGTCAGACAGTGGAAGACGAGGTCGCGGACCGCCCAGCCGGTACAACCGGTCGGCAGCCACGACTCCTCGTCGCCCAGGCCCGAGACGACCGCCGAGGCCGCCTCGTACGCCGCGCGCACCGCCCCTGCCGGGTCGACACCGTACCCCGTGCTCATGCATCCCCCTGTTCGTCCCCGTACAGGCTGTCACACCCGGCTGGACGTCGCCGTGTCCGCGGACAGCCGCTGGGCGACGTAGATCGGGATCACCGACAGCAGCACGAGTACGGCGGCCACGACGTTCACCACCGGTGCCTGCTGCGGCCGCGTCATGTTGTCGAAGATCCAGATCGGGAGCGTCACGATGCCGGGGCCCGCGGTGAACGTGGTGACCACGATCTCGTCGAAGGAGAGGGCGAAGGCGAGCAGTGCGCCCGCCAGCAGCGCGGAGCGGACGAGCGGGAAGGTGACGTCGGCGAAGGCACGGAAGGTCGTCGCACCGAGGTCCATGGCCGCCTCCTCGTACGAGGAGGCCGTACGGCGCAGCCGCGCGACCACGTTGTTGAAGACCACCACGATGCAGAACGTGGCGTGGCCGACGATCACCGTGAACAGCCCGAGACCCACGCCGAGCGGCTCCAGCACCGTGCTGAAGGCCGAGTTGAGAGCGATACCGGTGACGATTCCGGGCAGCGCGATCGGCAGGACCACGATGAACGAGACGGTGTCGCGGCCGAAGAAGCGGTGCCGGGCCACGGCGAAGGCGATGAGCGTACCGAGGACCAGCGCGATCGCGGTGGCCCCGAGACCCGCCTTCACCGAGACCCACAGCGCCTGCCGGGCACCGGAGTCGTGCACGGCCACCGACCACCAGTGCCAGGTCAGCCCCGGCGGCGGCCAGCTCGCACTGCGGTCGGGGTTGAGGGAGTTGACGAGGACGAGCAGCAGCGGGACGTAGATCACCGCGAAGCCGAGCCCGGCGCCGGCGCGCAGGGCGATGCGCGCGGTGCGGCTGAGATGCATGGCGCTCCTCTCCTGAGGGTCCTACAGGCTGTTGAGGGCGCCCGTGCGGCGGATCGCCAGCAGGTACAGGACGATCACGACGACGGGGACGGTGCCGAGCGCGGCGGCCATGGGCAGGTTCAGCTCGATGTTGGAGTACACGAGGTTGCCGATGAGCTGGGTCTTGCCGCCGACGATCTGCACGGTGATGTAGTCGCCGAGGCTGAGCGAGAAGGTGAACACCGAGCCGGCCGCGACCGACGGCAGCACCATCGGCAGCACCACCGAGCGGAAGGTCCGTCCCGCCCGCGCCCCGAGGTCGGCCGAGGCGTCGAGCAGGTTGGCGGGGAGGTGTCCCAGCGCCGTGTGGATCGGCAGGATCATGTACGGTAGCCACAGGTAGGTCAGGGTGAGGACGGTGGCCGGCAGACCGAAGCCGGGGCCGCTCGCCCCGAACGGCGCGAGCATCCAGTCGGCGAGGCCGCCCCGGGACAGGATGAGCCGCCACGCGTACACCTTGACCAGGTAACTCGCCCACAGCGGGGTGAGGATGGCCACCACGAGCAGCGGGCGCCGGCTGGGGCGGGCCACGCGCGCGGTGTAGAAGGCCACCGGGAAGGCGATCAGCGCGCACAGTACGGTCACCGCGAGCGCCACGCCGACACTGCGCAGGATCACCTGGCGGAAGACGGGTGTGGTGAACAGCTCGTGGAAGTTGTCCGTCGACCAGACCTTCACCACCTGGGAGGTGAAGGAGTTCGTCGTCCAGAACGCGGAGACGAACAGCACCGCCAGCGAGCCGAGATAGAGGACGGCGAGCCACAGTAGCGGGGCGGTGAGCAGCAGGGTCAGCCGCAGCCGGGGTCTGCGGTGCAGCGCCCCCGCGGTCCGGGTCAGCAGGGCCATGTCTCAGCCCTTGATCTCGGTCCAGGCCTGCACCCACTTCGCGTACGGCACGCACTTCACGTCCTTGCGGCCGTCGAGGCACTGCTCGATGGGCGTGTTCCAGAAGGCGATCTTCTTCCAGTAGCGTTCGTCGGCGGCGTGGTAGACCGTGCAGAAGTTCTTGTCACTGGTCTCGGCGCAGGCCCTGGAGTTGGCCGGGGCCTCGCCGAAGTACTCGGCGACCTGCGCGTTGACCTTGGGCGACACGATCCAGTTCAGCCACTTGTAGGCGCAGTTGGGGTGCTTGGCCTTGCTGTACACCATCCAGGTGTCGGACCAGCCGGTCGAACCCTCCTTCGGCACCAGCGCCTTGACCTTCGCGCCCTCGGAGGCGGCGAGGTTGGCGATGACCTGCCAGGTGGTGCCGACCACCGAGTCACCGCTCTTGAACGCGGAGACCTCCTTGAGGTAGTCGCTCCAGTATTCCCCCACGTTCGCGTTCTGCTGCTTGAGCAGGGCCACCGCCGCGTCGAACTGCTTCTGGTCCAGCGCGTACGGGTCCTTGATCTTCAACTCGGGCTTGGTGGCCTTGAGATACAGGGCCGCGTCGGCGATGTAGATCGGCGAGTCGTACGCGGTGACGTGCCCCTTGTACCGTGCGGCGTCGCCGAAGACGGCCGACCAGGAGGTGGGCGCGGGCCTGACCTTCTCCGTGTTGTACATCAGCAGGTTGGCGCCCCGGCCGTGCGGGATGCCGTACATCCGCCCCTTCACCGAGTTCCAGGCGCCGTTCTTCAGCCCGGCGAAGACGTCCTTGTAGTGGGGGACCAGGTCGGTGTTCACGGGGGCCGCGTCGCCGGCGGCGATCAGGCGCAGGGAGGCGTCGCCGGAGGCGGAGACGGCGTCGTACTCGCCGGTCTTCATCAGCCTGACCATCTCGTCCGAGCTGGCGGCGACCTTGGAGTGCACCTGGCAGCCCGTCTGCTTCTCGAAGTCGCCGACCCAGTTCACCTTCGGGTCGTCGGAACCGTCCTCGACATAGCCGGCCCAGGCGATCAGATTGACCTGGCCCTCCGTCTTGCCGAGCTTGGTCGGGGCCTTGAGGTCGGGCGGGTTGAGTCCGGTGGCGGACGAGGTGCCCGGGCCGGAGGAGTCGCAGGCGGCGGCGAGCAGCAGTGCGGCGGCGCAGGCCGCGGTACGCAGGGTACGGGTGGGACGCACGGCGTTCTCCAGGGGGACGTAGAGACGGGGCGGGGGTCAGGAGGGCAGCCGGACGGCGTGCCGGCGGTGCCAGGTCAGGCGCACCCGGTTGCCGCGGTAGGCGGCGACGTCCTCGGAGGAGGTCTCCAGGTTCTGCTGGAGCGCGGTGAGCCGGCCCCCGCCGTCGAGGTCGACCAGGAAGCGGGTGGCGTCGCCGAGGTAGACGACCTCGGCGACGGTTCCGGTCGCGGTGGCGTGCTCCGGTTCGTCCGCCTCGGCGGACTCCTTCAGGACGCGGATCTTCTCCGGCCGGATGTTGTACGTGCCCGGGGTGCCGACGACGCGGTGGGCCCTCTCCCCGTCGAGGAGGTTCGAGGTGCCGACGAAGGAGGCGACGAAGGGGCTCGCCGGGCGCTCGTATATCTCCGCGGGCGTGCCGACCTGGGCGATACGGCCCTGGTCGAAGACGGCGATGCGGTCGCTCATCGTCAGGGCCTCCTCCTGGTCGTGGGTGACGAAGACGAAGGTGATGCCGACCTCCCGCTGGATCGCCTTCAGCTCGACCTGCATCTGCTCGCGCAGCTTCAGGTCGAGGGCGCCGAGGGGCTCGTCCAGGAGGAGCACCCGGGGCCGGCCGACGAGGGCGCGGGCGAGGGCGACGCGCTGGCGCTGCCCGCCGGAGAGCTGGGCCGGACGCCGCTGGCCGTAGCCTTCGAGGCGGACCTCGGCGAGGGCCTTGCGGGCGCGGACGAGCCGTTCGGCCTTCGCCACCTTGCGGACCTTCAGTCCATAGGCGACGTTCTGCTCGACCGTCATGTGCGGGAAGAGGGCGTAGTCCTGGAAGACCGTGTGCACGTCCCGCTCGAACGGGGCGAGGCCGGTGACCTCCTGGCCGGCGAGTTCGATCCGGCCCCGGTCCGGTGTCTCGAACCCGGCGAGGAGCCGGAGGACCGTGGTCTTCCCGGAGCCGGAGGGGCCCAGCATCGAGAAGAACTCGCCGTCCCGGATCTCCAGGTCGACCCCGGCCACAGCGGTCGTCTCACCGAACGACTTCCACAGGTCCTGCAGCCGGATCGCAATTCCCTGCATACGGGAACCTTTCTGGCGCGCTGTACGTTGAACCGCTTGACGGCAAACATATGAAGTCATAGTTCTAAGCTCAAGGTCCCCTTAAGGTAAAGCTTGAGTCAATGCATGAGGTGGTGACCGTGAGGCAGCAGGAGAGGGACGGCCGGGCCCGCAAGGCCGTCTTCAGTCCGGTGGACAACCGGGCCCGCGTGGACGCGGTCGTCCGCCGCCTCGGCGACGCCATAGAACTGGGCCTCCTCGCCGACGGTGAGCAGCTCCCCGGCGAGAGCGAGCTCGCCGGGCAGCTCGGTGTCTCCACGGTCACGCTGCGCGAGGCACTCATGGCCCTGCGGCAACAGGGTCTGGTCACCACCCGCCGGGGGCGCGGCGGCGGCAGCTTCGTCTCCCTCCCCGAAGTCCCCGCCGACGACCGGCTGAGGGCCCGGCTGCGCGGCTGGAGCACCGAGGAACTGCGCGACCTGGGCGACCACTGGGCCGCCCTGTCCGGTGCCGCCGCCCGCCTCGCCGCGCAGCGCACCGAACCCGAGGACCTGCGCCAACTGCGCCGGACGTCCGAGGAGTTGACCCGGGCCGAAGGCGCGGCGGCACGCAGCCGGCTGTACGGCCGCTTCCACGTCGAACTCGCTGCAGCCGCCCAGTCCGCCCGGCTCACCCGCGAACAGGTCGCCCTGCAGAGCGAGGTCGGGGCACTGCTGTGCCTCGTCCTCGCCGACGACGCATATCGTGAAGAAGTTGCGGACCGTCACCGCTCCGTCATCTCCGCCGTGCAGGATGGGGCCCACGAAACGGCCGGCACGCTGGCCGAGCGGTGCGTCAGGGAGTCGACGGCGCGGCTCGTCGCCGTACGCCTCACCCTCTGACCGCGCCGCGTCCGGTTCCCGGCCGCTGGAGGACACCATGGGCGTCAGGCCCGGGCTCGCCACCCTCGACACCGAGACGGAGACCTGGGTGGCCGCGCAGGTCGGCGGTGCGCTGGAGGCTGTCTTCGAGACCGTCGCCGCCATCCGCGCCGACACCGAAGCCCTGCTCCGCCGGGTGGCCGCGCAGGGCCGGCGGCCCGTCAGCGCCGACCTCGCCGCCCTCCGTCCCGGACTGCATCCCCACCTGACCCGCGAGGAACTGGTCTCCGGTGTCGGTTTCGTCGCGGTGCCCGGCCTGCTGTCCGACGTGCCCGCCTGGCTGGAGTGGTGGCAGTCGGGTGCCGACGGCGGCGTCCGACCGCTCCTCCTCGACCTCGATCCCGGTCAGTCGGCGTACTCCGACTACACGCACTGGGACTGGTTCACGCTGCCCCGCGACACCGGGCGCCGGGCGGTGGCCGGACCCTACGTCGACTACCTCTGCTCCGACGAGTACAGCCTCACCCTGTCCGAACCGGTGCTGTGGGAGGGCCGGTTCACCGGGGTGGCCGCCGCCGACGTCTACCTGCGGCACTTCGAGGCGGCCGTCCTCCCCCTCCTGCGCCGCCTGCCCCGCCCCGCCCGTCTGGTCAACGCCCGGGGCCGGGTCGCCGCCTCCGCCGACCCCGCCCATCTGGCCGGCTCCCTCACGAAGGGCCCCGACTTCGGCGAACTGCTCAGCGCGGCACGCCCCGGCGCGTACGACGGCCTGCGTTTGGTGCCGTGCCAGGGCGTGCCCCTGGTGCTGGTGCTGGCCTGAGGAGCGGGGCTGCTCGGTCGCGGGCGCGGTCCCGGTACGGCACCCGGAGCAGCTCGCCGGGAGCAGGGGGAGTCGCGGTCGGGTTCCGGTGCGGCGCGCAGGCCGGCCATGGACTCGCCGGGGGTGCCCTCGTGCTGGTGCTGGCCTGAGGAGCGGGGCTGCTCAGTCGGGCTTGCGGTCCCGGTACGGTAGGCGGGCCAGTTCGTGGGTCTCGCCGACCGTGCCCCACTCGTTTCCGCCCAGCCGGGACAGCGGCCGTAGCCGGTCGATGTCGGGACGGCCGTCCACCAGCACGTCCTCGCGGACGGCGGCGTGCACGACCCGGCCGAACACCACCGTCGAATCGCCCAGCCGCAGGGTCGAGTGCAGCGTGCATTCGAGGGCGACCGGAGACGCCGCCACCCGCGGCGGGCGCACCCGCAGCGACGGCTCCCGCTCGATGCCCACGGCGTCGAACTCACCCCGGTCGCGGGGAAAGTCGGTCGCCGTCGCGTTGATCTCGGCGAAGAGCGGCTCGGGGGCGAAGTTCACGACGAACTCGCCGGTGTCCTCGGCATTGCGCAGCGAGTCCTTGCGGCCCACCGACGTGAACTGGACCACCGGAGGATCGGTGCAGGCGACCGTGAAGAAGGAGTGCGGGGCCAGGTTCGCCGTCTCGCCGTCCGGAGCGAGGGTCGACACCCAGGCGATCGGCCGGGGGACGACGACGGCCGTGAGCAGCCGGTAGAACGCTCCGGCGCCCATGGCCTCGGGTGAGTAGTCGACGCGCATGACAGCACGCTAAGCGGTACCGCCGGCAGCCGTGCCACCAGCCCCCTGTTGATCACCCAGGGGTCGTCACCCCAGGGACGCGAGGGCAGTCGCACAAGGAGCCCGGTACCCATCAGCCGCTCGTCCTCGGCGGCGTCCTCGGTCTGAAGGGTGGGGCCGCGCTGACGCCCCGTCTCCACCCCCGCCGTGGGAGCCGCCGGAGCTATCGGTATCGGCCCCGAGGACCTGAGGGCCGCGGCCCGGCCCCCGGTTCCTTCACCCATGAGGTGGTCTTCCGCCGCTGCGGCGTCTGCGGGCAGCACCACATCGTGCGGGACGGCCACTTCGTCTGTGTCTTCTGCGACGCCGATCTTCCCGGGCGGTGGAACATCGAGTCCTGAGGCCTGTGCCGGGGTCACCGGCCGGGCAGCGGGCGTACCGTGAGGATCTGCTCGGCCTGTCCGACCGGGCCGTGCATGTCGTGCAGGACGCTGCTGGTGAGGCCCAGGCCGGTGGGGCCGAAGACGACCGTGGTGTCCAGGCCGACCCAGCGCCCTTCCGGCTGCCGGTGCAGATGGATCGTCAGGTCGACGTTGGGGAACATCCACTCGGTCGGCGGCCGGCGTACGGCGATGCCGTTGGCCGTGTCGACCAGTGCGACGTACGACGCGACCGGACTGCTCGGCTCGCCGGCGACGAGGCGGAGGTCCGTGGTGATCCAGGCCGTGGCGCGGCCCGGCTCCGGGGCACGGACCGGCCGGATGTCGACGGACGCGCAGTGGCCGCCGGGCCAGACGGAAGCCAGGGACTGGCGGGCGAGGCCGTCCGGCAAGGGCAGGCGGGCGTCGCCGCCGCCGGCCACCGCGCCGGTGTCCACCTCGGTGAGCAGCCAGGCACGGGCCCGCACCACCGGCCGGTCCGCGATGCGTACGACCGCTTCGAGCAGTTCGATGGTGCGGCCCGGCCGGATCGACTCCACCTGGATCTCACACTCGTCGAGGGCGAGGCGCCCCAGGATGTCGAAGCTGATCCGGGACAGCAGCAGTCCGCTCGGCGGGCGCTCGGCCCGGTACTGGTCGATCGCGTGGACCACGAGTCCGGCCAGCGGGCTGAAGTGCTGCTCGTCGGGGTCCCATGCGCCGCTCGCGTGCGGGGTGGGCTTGTAGCGGTGCCGGTCGATGCGCTCGAAGTAGCTGGCGGTCAACGCGTGCCTCTCCTCACCGGTGTCCCGCGGGCACCCGGGGCGCGCAGGTCGTTGCACGGTACATCCTTGACGGGGGCCGGGTCACGAGGCGGCCTTGGTCGCCGCCTGGCCGGGTGTGAGCCGATGTGCAGCGCTCGGGGCGGCCCGCTGAGCGACTAGGACCGGGCGCCGCGTCCTGGCGGTGCCCGGTCCATGGCGGGCCGCTCAGCCCGCGAGGTGCTCCGCTCAGCCCGCGAGGCGCTCCGCGAGCTGCTTGGCCTTCGCGGCCGCCTCCTCGAAGGCACGGTCGCGGGAGGCCTCGTACAGCGGGACCAGCTCGGACATCGCCGGGTTCCGCGGGGCCATGGTCAGCTCCGGGACGATGAAGTCGACGTCCAGGCCGAGGGCGTCGGCGAGGACGGCCGTGAGGTAGTTCTGGACGTACTCGTACCCCTCGCGCGGGGTGCCCGGCGCGTACGAGCCGCCCCGGCTGGCGACCACGGTCACCGGGGTGCCCTTGGCGGACGGGGCCTCGCCCGCGGTACGGCCGAGGAGGATGACGTTGTCCAGCCAGGCCTTCAGCGTCGAGGGGATCGAGAAGTTGTACATCGGGGCGCCGATCAGTACCGCGTCGGCCTGCTCCAGCTCCTCGATCAGCCGGACGCGCTCGGCGAAGGCCGCGGCCTGCCCGGGCGTGTGCGAGGCCGGGTCGGCGAAGCCGGCGGTGTGTGCGTCGGCGGTGATGTGCGGCACGGGCTGCGCCGACAGGTCGCGGTGGACGACCGTGCCGTCGGGGTGCTGCTCCTGCCAGTGCGCGCGGAAGGCCGCCGCCACGGCGCGCGAGGCGGAGGCCTCGGCCGGGAACACGGACGAGTCGATGTGCAGCAGGGTGGCCATGGTGACTCCAGAACCGAATAAGGGGGGTAAAGGGTGAGGTGCTCCGCGACGGTCCTCGTCGAGGGCTGAGCTTTTGTACTCGACTATCTCTAACACAGGGACTTACTTTTTTTCACCCCCCTACGCCGGGGTAGTACCCTGATCACATGGCGGCGGACACGACCCACGACAGCGCGGCGTGCAAGCGGGTGGACGATGGCATCACCCGCGTCTTCCAGCTGCTCGGAAAACGCTGGAGCGGCCCGATCGTCGCCGTCCTCGTGGAACAGCCCGCCCACTTCGCCGACCTGCGCCGGGCCGTCCCCGGCATCAGCGAGCGCATGCTGTCCGACCGGCTCGCGGAACTCGGCGCGGCCGGACTCGTGCTCCGCGAGGTCGACGAGGGCCCGCCGCTGCGGGTGTCCTACCGGCTGACCGAGGCGGGAGCCGCCCTGGAACCGGCGCTCCGGGAACTGGCCCGATGGGCGAAGTCCCACCTGCCCGACGAGCCGCCGTGCCCCGGCCTGGACCGCGAGCGGTCGGCGCGGTCGCAGGCGTAGCACCAGGCCGCGGACACCTCGGTGGCGCCGCGGGCCACCCACCGCGCGGCTGCGCCAGGGCCGGACCGAGACCCTGGCCCGTCGCAGGACACCGGAGCGGACGCCCATGGCACCCACACCATGAGCGTGCGACCGGGGCCGAGGCGGGGGCGGGGGTTGTCCCCCCCTCCGATGCACCGGATGGCCGGATGGTGTTCGCCGGGGCGCGTCGACGACGGTGGTCTTCCGCCCACCGACGTCGAAAGGACGTGCTTGTGCGCACCCTCACGGCCACCGTCGCCACCCTGGTCCTCGCCGCCGGAGCCGTACCGGCCGCGGCCGCCGCCCGAACGGGGCCGCCCGGCACCGACGGGGTGTGGCGCATGGACGGTTACGGCACCGTGCTCGTGCTCGGCGGGGGAGTGCTGCAGGAGTACCAGACGACGTCCGTCAGCTGCCTGAGGGGAGACACCTCGCGGCAGACCGGTCCCGGGACGTACGCGGCCCCGGACGGCTCGATCCTCACCGTACGGACCGTGCGCGACCGCGACCACGCCCTGCTCTCCGCCGACAGCTCGGTGGGACACCGCAAGCTGCGCCGCCTGAGCGCCCCGCCCGCCGACTGCACCCGACCGACCGGCACCGACCCACGCACCGCCTTCGACGTCTTCTGGCACACCTTCGAGGAGAACTACCCCTTCTTCGCCCCGAAGGCCGTCGACTGGCACGCCGTCCGCGACCGGTACCGGCCGCTGGTGCACCAGGACACCACCAAGGACGAACTCTTCGGCATCCTGAGCCGGATGGTGCGTCCGCTGTACGACGCCCATGTCACGGTGATGGACGGCGACCGCGTCTTCGGCCAGGTCCGCCCCGGCACGGAGAACCCGGGCCCGGAACTGGACGCCAGGGTCAAGAAGTTCATCCTGACCCGCGACCTCGAGGACGCCCCCCACCGCCAGGACTTCGCCGCCGGCCGGATCACCTACGCCGACCTGCGGGGCGACCTCGGCTATCTGCGCATCTCCGGATTCGGCGGCTACGCCGGCGACGGCGCGCCGTACACCGCCGAACAGGCCGAGCTCGACCGGGCGTTGAACACCGTGCTCACCCCCAGCCGTACCCAACGCCTCAAGGGGCTCGTCGTCGACCTGCGGGTCAACGGCGGCGGCTCCGACCGCCTGGGCATCCGCATCGCCCAGCGGCTGACCGACACGCCGTACACGGCGTACACGAAACAGGCCCGCAACGACCCGGCCGACCCCACCCGGCACACCCGCCCCGAACCCGTGCGTGTCGTCCCGGCCGACGCCCCCCGCTACACCGGCCCCGTCGCCGTCCTCACCGGCGGCTCCACGGTCAGCGCGGGCGAGACCTTCACCCAGGCCCTCCTGGACCGGCCCGGGCCGACCGTGCGCATCGGACAGCCCACCCAGGGGGTCTTCTCGGACGTGATGGTGTGCTCCCTGCCCGACGGCCTGCTCTTCGGCCTGCCGAACGAGGAGTACCTGACCCGCACCGGCCGCACCTTCGACGGCACGGGCATCCCTCCGCAGCTGACCGAACCGGTCTTCACCAAGGAGGAGTTCGCGAAGAACCGTGACTCGGCCTTCGACCGGGCCGTGAACCTGCTGGGCGGGCGAGGCTGAGCCGGCTCAGTCCACCGGCCAGGTGTGGACGGGCGCGTTGAGGTGCATGTAGTCGATGTACAGCTGGGTCATCCGGCGCAGCGCCTCGTGCCGGCCCGCGTGCGCGGTGGCGTCGAGGTGGTGGAACATCTCCTTCTGCCACACGGCGCCGTTGCGCGCCGTCACACAGCGCTGCTCGATGATGCCGAGCAGCGGCTCCCGCCACGCCTCGTCCATGCCGGACAGCTCCAGGCCCCGGTGCGCCAGCGGCAGCAGCCGCCGAAGGACCAGTTCCGGCACCGGCACCTCGCCCGTCCCCGGCCAGTACAGCAGGGCGTCGATGCCGTGCCGGGCGGCGGTGTGCAGATTGTCCTCGGCGGCCGCGAACGACATCCGCGACCACACCGGCCGGTCCTCCTCCACCAGGGCGCGGGTGAGCCCGTAGTAGAAGGCACCGTTGGCGAGGGTGTCGGCGACGGTCGGTCCGGCGGGCAGCACCCGGTTCTCCACCCGGATGTGCGGCAGGTCGTGCGAGACGGCGTACACCGGGCGGTTCCAGCGGTAGATCGTGCCGTTGTGCAGGGTCAGTTCGCCGAGTTCGGGGGTGTCTCCGCGGTCCAGCGTCTCCACCGGGTCCTGCTCGTCGCACAGCGGGAGGAGCGCCGGGAAGTAGCGCAGGTTCTCCTCGAAGAGGTCGAAGACGCTGTTGATCCACCGCTCGCCGAACCACACCCGGGGCCGTACACCCTGCACCTTGATCTCCTCCGGGCGGGTGTCCGTGGCCTGTTCGAACAGCGGGATGCGCGTCTCGTGCCACAGCTCCTTGCCGAACAGGAACGGCGAGTTCGCCGCAAGGGCGACCTGGACCCCGGCGACGGCCTGCGCCGCGTTCCAGTAGCCGGCGAACTCCTCGGGCGACACCTGGAGATGGAACTGCGTGCTCGTGCACGCGGCCTCCGGGGTGATGGTGTCCGCGTAGGTGCGCAGCCGGTCCACACCGTCCACCTCGATGCGCAGGTCCTCGCCCCGGGCCGCGAAGATCTGGTCGTTGAGCAGCTGGTAGCGCGGGTTCTCCGACAGGCTCTCCTCGCCGATGTCCTCCTGGCGCAGGGTGGGCAGGATCCCGATCATGATCAGCCGGGTGCCGATCGATCCGGCCCGCTCGTCGGCGTGGTTCAGCGCGGCGCGGATCTCCGACTCCCAGGCGTCGGGGCCGCCCGCGGTCAGCCGCCGGGGCGGGACGTTGATCTCCAGATTGAACCGGCCCAGCTCGGTGGACCAGGCGGGGTCGGAGATCGCCTTCAGCGCATCGGTGTTGCGCATCGCCGGCTCGGCGTCCTCACCGACCAGGTTCAGCTCTATCTCCAGGCCGACCTGCGGCCGTTCCGACTCGAACCGTGACTCGCGCAGCATCTGCGCCAGCGCGTCGAGGCACTCGTGCATCTTGATCCGGTACCGGCGGCGGTCCTCGCGGGTGAAGACGAGCGCCGGGACGTCGCGCCCCATCGGCCCTCCAGGGTTCCCCTCGTCGCAGACCTCTCCACCCAGAGTCGCACCATCACGCGAGCCTCACCAGAGACTCCGGCCTGCCTGCGCCGGGAACGCAGGTGGCTCTGCCGGACAACGAGTCCGGCCGTCCCGGCATGCACGTCGGCGTACGCGGCCGCGCACGGCACGTCGTCGCGGGGATGCGGTCGGTGAGTGAGCGGTGCGGTGCCGGTGAGCGGGCGGCGGGCAGTCGGGGAGCCGAAGTCGAACGCGTCCAGCGTCGGCGCCGGCCCCCACCGCACGGACACGCCGATCGCCTCGCCGACGACGCCGGCGGGGCGCTGATCGCGGACGAGGGCGGCGCACGTCCGCGCGCAGCAGCCGCCGGCCGCCAGGTAGTCCGCCGGTGCGCACGACCTCGGCGGCGACGGCCGCCTCGCCGAAGGGACCGGCCACGCAGGCGCCGGCAGCCACGGATGACGTCGCAGGTACCGGCAGCCCCGGGTGACGTCGAACCGGGCGACGCGGGCCGCTGCCACGGCGGGTCCCGGCAGGGCACCTGCGCCACCCGCGGGCCGGGCGGGCCGCCGAGGGCGGAGGTCGGTCCGAGCGGCTCGGTCACCTCCGCGGTCAGCAGGTTCCCGGCATGGCCGAGACGGGCCGCCCGCTGCCCGCACCCCCTCGGGGCCCGCACCCCCTCGGGACCGGTGTCCGTGGCACAGATGAGTGCGATCAGCTCAGTGCGATCAGCGCGGCCCAGCCCCGGTCGAAGGCGCCCCCCACAGGTGCCGGCTTCGGCCGCTTCCTCGGCGCCGGCGCGTGTATCCGACAGGGACTCGGCCCCACCGCCGACCGCGCGTGAACACCCTTACGCGGGGCGCCCGTTGCCCGGGCGGCCGGCTGCCGGTGCGGGGCCGTGCTGGCTCCGGCGGACGGAGATTGCGAAGATGGGCCCATGACCACCTCGCAGGGCGCTCGCCGGCCCACGATCGCCGATGTCGCCGCCGCGGCGTCGGTGTCGCGGACCACGGTGTCCCACGCCCTCAACGGCATCGGCAAGGTCGACCCGCGGACCCGCGAACGCATCAAGAAGATCGCCGCCGAGCTGGGGTACCGGCCCAACCTGCGCGCCCAGCGGCTGCGCCGGGGCCAGGCCAAGGCCATCGCGCTGGCGTCCTCGATGCCGTTCGCGGTGGCCGGAGGCCCCTCACGGCTCGGCTTCTACATGGAGGTGGCCGCCGCGGCGGCCGAGCGGGCCCTCGTCCACGACTACGCCCTGGTGCTGATCCCGCCCGTGCAGTCCGGGTCCGCGCTGTACTCCGTCGACATCGACGGCGCGATCGTGGTCGAACCCGAGGCGGACGACGCGGCCGTGGCCCAACTGCGCGAGCGCGGACTGCCGTACGTCGCCCTGGGCCGGCCCACCGCGCCCGACGACGACGCCCCCTACGTGGACCTGCACGGCGGCAGGGTGGTCGAACTGCTCCTGGACCACCTGCGCGACCAGGGCGCCCGCAGTCCGGCACTCATCATCGGCGCGGGCACCCGTCACTCCTCGGTGGACGCCCGGGCGGCGTACGAACGCACCGCCGCCGCGCACGGCTGGCCGCCGATCGTCGCCACCGCCCCGGAGGACGGCGGCGAGCAGGCGGGGTACGACCGATGCGCCGCGCTGCTCGCGCGGCACCCCGGCATCGACGCGCTGTGCGTCCTGGTCGACGCCTTCGCCGTCGGCGCCGTACGGGCACTGCGGGACGCGGGACGCCGTGTTCCCGACGACGTCATGGTCGTCACCCGGTACGACGGGCTGCGCGCCCGTACCTGCGAACCGCCGCTCACCGCGGTCGACTTGCGGCTGGACCGGGCCGCCGCGGACGCGGTGGAACTGCTGCTCGCCCGGCTGGGCGCGCGACCGGCCACCGGCACGGCCGGGCCGGCGGGGACCAGGGACGAGCCGCCCTCCGCCGCACCCCGGCTCGTACCGCGCGCCTCGTCGCTGCGCCGCCCACCGCCCGGGACCGGCGGGACGCGCACGGGGCAGGGGGAGGCGTAGACAGGGCCCCTCGCGCAGGGAGGTGTCACGTCCCCGTCATCAGCACCACCCCGGACACCAGGGCGAAGACGAGGACGAACGCCCGCATCCGCCGCGCGTCGACACGACGGTGCACGAGCCGGCTCAGCCAGGCTCCCGCGGCGAGCGCCGGCAGCAGCAGGAGGGCCCAGCCCATGTCCGCCGGACGTCCCCGCCCCGTGACGAACAACAGGAGGAGGGAGGCGACTTCGCCCACCAGGAAGCAGGCGGCGACCGTCGCCCGCAGCTCGCCCGGAGGCCGGTGCTGGTAGACGAGGGCGAGCGGCGGGCCGCCCACCCCGGTAGCGGTCTCGGTCAGCCCGGTGACGACACCGGCGCCCACATACGCTCCCCGCCCGGGCACGAACGACGGCACGACGAGGCTCACCACGGCCGCCAGTACCGTGGCCGCGCCGACGACGGCCCCGAGCGCACCCCGCGGGATCGCCCACAGCAGGGCCAGCCCCGCCGGTGTCGCCGTCAGCCGCGCCGCCGTGATCCACCGGGCGCCGCGCAGATCGAGACTGTGCCGCTCGCGCCAGGCGACGTACAGGTTGAGCGGGATCATCGCGGTCAGCACGAACACCGGCAGCAGCGCCGGATCGACGAGGCCCGCGACCGGCGCGACGATCAGCGCGAATCCGAGGCCGCTGGTCCCCTGCACGAACGCCGCCGCCGCGACGGTCAACGCCAGTACCGCCAGGGTGCCGGCGCTCATCGCCGGCCACCGGGACAGGGCGCGGGGAGGACGGAGCCGTACGGGTGCCCATGGGGCGGTGCGACGGTGGGTGCCTCCCCGGCCGCGGGCGTGGTCCGCGGCCGGGGAGGCCCGGAGGCGTCCGGCGTCGCCGCCCGCTGCCGTGCGGTCACCGACGTCGGGTGGGCCCGTGCCACGCCGGCGCGCCGTACCACGCGCGGGCCCAGTTCGGCGGCCCGTCGCACCAGTGCCGGTCCGTCCCAGTCCGGCGGCCAGCCGTGCCACAGGCGCAGCCGGCCGGCGACGAACACGGCGGTGAGCTGGTCCCGGTTGCCGCGCCGGACCAGCTCCCACGGCAGGTCCCAGGACGGCTGCATCTCCGGCCCCCCGATGTCCACCAGGAGGAAGTCAGCGGCGGCACCGAGCGCGACGCGTCCCGTGCGCCGGCCGAGCCCGACCGCGTCCGCGCCGCCCGCCGTGGCCCGTTCCCACCACGTCCAGCCGGCGCCGCAGGAGGAGTCGCCGCTGGCCAGGCCGTAGGTGAGCCGCTGAGCGAACTCCGCGGCGTCCGCGAGCCGGAAACCGTCCCCGCGTGTCCCGTCGGTGCCCAGGCCGAACCGGATGCCGCGCTCGGCGAAGGTGGTCGCGGGGGCGACGGCGTTGCCCTTCCACGCGCTGGCGACCGGGTTGTAGCTCACCGCCGCGCCGCTGTCCGCGAGCAGCGTGACCTCGGCCGGGGTGAGCAGCGTCGCGTGCGCGGCCAGCAACTGCGGGCCCAGCGCGCCCACATGGCGCAGGTACTCCAGGGGCCGCAGCCCGTGCCGGACCAGGGAGCGTTCGACGGCCACGAGGTGTTCGTTCACATGGATCTGTACGACGGTGCCCGCGTCGGCGGCGAGGCGCGCCGTCGCCGCCAGCGTGGGTGCGGTCGCGGCCTCCGGCACGGAGACGGCGAGCGAGGGATGGACCAGGTCGTCGGTGCCGTAGCGCGCGAGGTGCCGCTCGGCGGTGGCGAGCACGGCCCGCGGATCCGCGTCGTCGCCGGTGCCGTCCGAGGCGTCGTTGCAGACCAGCCCCAGCACGCAGCGGATGCCCGCGTCGCGTGCGGCCGAGGCCACCACGTCCACGTCCACCGCGGCCCGGGTCCCCGACTCGGCGACCGTCGTGAAACCGCCCCGGAGGGACTCCAGCGCGGCCAGTTTCGCGGCGACGTACGCCGACTCCTCGTCCAGGGCGCGTTCCAGCGGCACCCACACCCGGCGGAAGATCTCCGACGGCTCCCCGAAGGCCAGGGCACCGCCGAAGCTCTGCGTCAGATGGTGATGGGCGTCGACGAAGCCCGGCATCAGCACGTGCCCGGGCAACCGGACGGGGGTCAGCGACGGGTGGGTACGGACGATCCGCTCGACCGGGCCGACGTCGCCGAACACGCCGTCCCGCACGACCACCGCCTGCAGCTCCAGCGGGCCGTCGGGGGTGAGTGTCACGTCGGGGACCAGCAGCAGCGCGTCGTGGCGGAGCCGGTCGGGGGTCAGGTCGGTCATGCTTCTCCGTTGTTCGAAAGGGGGAGGGGCTGGGCGCGAGGTCGGACACGGGCGGCGGGACCCGGCGCCTCGGCCGGCACGGTGCCGGTGGTGTCCACGGGGTGCCGCCCCAGGTGGTGGAAGACGACGTTGAGGACGGCGGCGACGAGGGCGCCCACGGCGACCCCGCTCTCCAGCAGGATCCGTACGCCGGACGGGAATCCGGCGTACACACCGGGCACCAGGATCGGCAGCAGCCCCAGGGCGAGTGCGACCGCGCAGGTGACCGTGGCCGTGTGGTCCTCGAGCCGGGCCCGGCCGAGCATCTGCACACCGAGGACGGTGATCACCGCGAAGACGGCCATCGCGGCGCCGCCGACCACCGCGGGCGGCATCACGCTGATCGCCCGCGCGACCGGGGTCACACAGCCGAGGACGACGAGAACGACGCCCGCGGCGGCCGTGACATACCGGCTGCGCACGCCGGTGACCCGGACGATGCCGATGTTCTCCCCGCTGGTCACCATCAACGGCAGCCCGAAGCAGCCGCCGAGCAGCGAGGTCAGGGCGTCCCCGCGGACCGTGCGCGGCACGTCGGTCCGCACGTCGACGTCCTTGCCGACCGCCTCCCCGTTGATGACGGTCTGCCCGGTCGCCTCCGCCATGGACGCGAGGCTGTACAGCAGCAGCGGCAGCGCCGCGAGCAGGTCGAAGACGGGTGCGCCGAACGGAAACGGCCTCGGCACGCCCACCAGTTGGCCCGACAGGGCGGAGCCCGGGTGGACCTGCCCGAGGGCGCAGGCGAGGGCCGTGCCGGCCGTGAGGCCGAGCAGTACGGCGAGCTGCCGCAGGACGCCGCGCAGCAGCCGGGTGAAGACCACGATCAGGGCGATGGTGGCGAAGGCCAGCCCGAGGCGGGCCGGATCGGCGAAGCCCGGAGTGCCGGGCTGCCCGGTGACCAGCAGCGCGCCGACCTTCACCAGGTTGACCCCGACGATCACGATCATCGTGCCGATGACCAGCGGCGGGAAGAATCTGAGCAGGCGCGCGAACAGCGGCAGCACCAGGAAGGTGAAGGCGGCGGTCAGGAGTACCGCGCCGGTCGCCGTGCGCAGCCCGTGCTGCTGCGCGATCGACAGGAACAGGATCAGCGGCGCTCCGCCCGGCAGCATCACGAACGGCAGCCGGGGCCCGAACTTCCAGGGGCCGAGGGACTGCACGAGCGAGCCGATCCCGGACAGCAGCAGGGCCGCCGAAAGCAGATCGACGGTGGTGCCCGGACTGAGCCGGAGGGTGGCGCTCATCAGGAAGATCGCGGAGATCGGTGTCGCCGCCATGACGAGGACGTGCTGCACACCGAAGAGCAGGATCCGCCCGAGGGGGCGGGACTCGTCCACGGGGTGCACGGCATCGGCCTCGTCGGGAGGCACGGGGACGGGGTCGACGGGATGTACGGGACTGGACACGCGCGGGCTCCGTTCGGCTCGCTCGGCTCAGGCCTCGACGATCCGGCCGTGGACGGCGGCCAAATCGATGTGGCCAAATCGATTTGGCCGCCAGTATGGAGCCGTCGGTAGGGGGTCGGTCAAGGGGTGCGGCGGGTAGGGCGGGCGGCTGGCGGGGTCGGTCAGGGGTTGTCGGGCGGACGGTACGCGGCGTCGGCGCGCCCCGCCCGAAGCCGGGGGTACCGACGCCATGGTGTGGCAGGTGCAGGTGCAGGTGCAGGTGCAGGTGCAGGCAGGCAGGGGGTGGCAGGGTGGGGGCGGTAGGTGGGGGCGGTACGGGCGGCGCGCCTGTCCCGGCGGATCCCGGATCTCAGGCGCTCTTGCGGGCCACGCCGCCCCAGAAGCCGATCTCGCCCGAGCGGGGCGGGGGTGTGCTGTCCGGGCGCCAGAACGGGACCTGGGCGAGGCCCGGCTCGACCAGCTCGAAGCCGGCGAAGAATCGTTCGATCTGGGCTCGGGAGCGCAGGTTCAGGGTCGCCGTCGCCTTGTTGTAGACGGCCTGGGCGGCCGTGCGGTCGGCGAAGTCGCCCGTGGCGTGCGAGAGGACCAGGTGGCTGCCGGCGGGCAGTGCGTCGCGCAGGGCGGCGACGACCTCGCCGGGGCGCTCCGCGTCCGTGAGGAAGTGCAGGACGGCCACGAGGAGTACGGCGACCGGCTGGTCGAAGTCGATGACCTCGCGGACGTCGGGGTGGTCCAGCACGGACCGCGGGTCACGGAGGTCGCCGAGGACGATGCTGGTCGTACCGGAGCGGCTGAGCAGTGCGTTGCCGTGTGCGGCGACGATCGGGTCGTTGTCGACGTAGGCGACGCGTACGCCCGGGGCCACCTCCTGGGCGACCTCGTGCACGTTCGGAGAGGTGGGCAGGCCGGTGCCGATGTCCAGGATCTGCCGCACACCGCCGGCGACGACGTACCGGACGGCGCGGTGCAGAAAGGCGCGGTTGGCCCGCACGCCGATGCGCACCTCGGGTGCCGCGGCGGCGAGCTCGTCGCCCGCCAGCTGGTCCACCTCGTAGTGGTCCTTGCCGCCCAGGAGATAGTCGTAGATCCGCGCGGGATGCGGCTTGCTGGTGTCGATGTGCACGGCCTGGACGCCGTCCTGTGTCACGCTGTGCTCCTCTCGGCGACCGTCACGGCCTCGGCCCCGTACACGGCTGGCCAAAGCTTCCCATGTCAACTACCGGGTAGGCGTCGGTAGTTCCCGGCTGCAGGGCCGCCTCTCCGGGGGCGGGGCGGCACGAACAGCGGCGGCGGTGGGAGCGACGCTGACGGCGAACGAGCCGGGGGAAGCAGGTCCCGGTGCTCGGACGGGGCAGCCCAGGGCCCCGGTGTGCGGTGCGCCGGCGTCACCCGGCCGGACCGGCTCCGCTGGCCCGCGGGCGGTCGGCGGCGGAGGGTCGGTAACAAGATCGGGGAGTCGAAGCTTCGTCCGACCGGTCGCAGGGTCGTCCCCCCGTGTTCGTGACGAGGCGGCGACGCACCGGGGGCGGGGAACGGTAAATCCATGCGCTCGGTCGTTCCCCGCCCCTTCTTTCCCAGCGCGGTCCCGGCTCTGACGCCTCATGTCCCTGAGCGCGCTTCAGGTCGGATGTGCCCCCGGTCGCGGCACAGGCGGGTGCGCCCCCCTGCCGGCTCGGGCCCGGTGCATGCCGTCCCGCGTCGGCTGCGGTCCGAAACGCCGCCCCGCCCGGATCCGGCCGGATGTTCCCCGTCCCGGCGTCAGCCGGATGGGCCCCCGGTCTCGGTCCCGGTGTCGGCCGCACGGCCGCCGTCGGCAGAGCGATGTCGCGGCGCTCGGTCCTCGGGCGGGTCCGGACGCTGCTTCCCGGGAGCGCGCCAGCCGCCCGAGACCTCCTTGGTCGGCTTGTGCGGGAAACGGCGTTCGGCATATCGCTGCGCCTGTGATCCCGGCAGGACGTACAGGGTCTCGGTCTTGTCCTGGAGGGGACGCAGGACCGTGTTCAGGAAGGTTCTGCGGTCGTCGAGGTAGGGGCCGAGCACGTCCTCGCCGGCGGGACAGACGGCCACGCAGTAGCCGGACTTGTAGCTGGGTTTGAAGGCGAGGCTCTGCCACATCGACGCGTTCTCCGGATCGGTGACCCGGGAGCGGAAGTCGGCGGCGTCCTCGCTGTCGGCCACGGTCTGCGCCCAGTCGGTGAACCCGCTCATGAACTCCCGGTAGTTGTGGGTCGTGCAGGCCAGGGCGTCGAACGAGCCGTCCCCGCCGATCGCGCCCACCGGGCAGGCGGCCACGCACAACTTGCAGTCCACACAGGGGCTGTAGTCCAGCTCCTGCCCGTATGCGCTGACCGGAGCGTCCACGAGCACCGTGGCGAGCAGCACGAAGTTGCCGAACCGGGGGTGGATGACGTTGCGGTGCAGCCCCATCACTCCCAGGCCGGCGGCCACGGCGACCGTCTTGTGGGCCACCACCCAGATGCGGCCCGGAAAGCGCTCCATCTCCTGGGGAAACCCGGCCGACGGGTTGAGCGCGCGATGGCCGGCGTCCTCCAGCGCCCGGGCCACCGTACGGGCCGCCGCGTTGACCTGTTCGTCGGTCTGGTGGAACTCCTGGTTGGCCACGCTGCGCGCGGGGGAGCGCGTGTTGTCGCGGTTCATACGGACCACCAGCGAGATCAGCGAGCGCGTTCCCGGCAGCGCGGCCAGTACGTGCTCGCGCTCTCCGGCGAGGCCGGGATGGTCCAGGCTCACCGCCGCCGCGTCGTCGGCGCCGGCCTGGAGGCACAGTGCGCGCAGCCACGCCGCGTCGATCGCCGGGGGCGGCGCGGCCCGGGCGCCGGACGACCGAGCGGCCAGTACGGCCCGCACGGACGGGTGGGTGGCCAGCTTGGCGGGCAGCCTGTGTCCTGCCGTTTCCCCCGTGGTGTCCTGCTCGCTCATCCCGCCCCTCCCAGCTAAGTTGGAATTTCAAACCCACTATGCCGGTCGGTCGTGTGCGTGGGCAAGGGGTGCCTCGGCAGGTGTCGTCCGGATGCGCTTGCATGCGGAAACCGATCGGTTTACGGTGAATGGAAACCGATCGGTTTCCACCCAGGGAGGACGCACATGACTTCGATCAAGGACTCCGTCGTACTGGTCACCGGCGGCAGTCGTGGTCTGGGCAAGGCGCTGGTGGAGGAGATGTACGCGCGCGGAGCCGCCAAGGTGTACGCCACGGCTCGCGACCCGCGCGCCGTCACCCACCCCGATGCCGAGCCCGTCGCCCTGGAGGTCACCGACCCCGCCTCGGTCGAGGCCGCGGCGGCGCGGGCCCGGGACGTCACGATCCTGGTCAACAATGCCGGCGTCTCGCTCGGCGCGAGGTCCTTCCTCGACGCTCCCGTCGACGACGTACGCCGCGAATTCGAGATCAACTTCTATGGTCCGCTGCTGGTCACCCGGTCCTTCGTCCCGGTCATCGAGCGCAACGGCGGCGGACACCTCCTCAACGTCCACTCCGTCCTCTCCTGGCTCGGCGTCGCCGGCTCGTACAGCGCCACCAAGGCCGCCCTCTGGTCCCAGACCAACTCCCTGCGCCTGGAGCTGCGTGCCCGCGGCATAGCCGTCACCGGTCTGCACGTCGGCTACATCGACACCGACATGACCACGAACATCGACGCCCCCAAGTCCACTCCGGGCGACATCGCCGCCCTGGCGCTGGACGGAGTCGAGTCCGGGGCGTACGAGGTGCTGGCGGACGACGTCACCAGAAGCGTGAAGGCGGGGCTCTCCGGGGATCTGGCGGCGCTCTATCCGCAGCTCGCCGACTAGCGAAAGCTCATCGGCCCAAGAACCTCATCGGTTCAAGAACCTCATCGGCCCAAGAAACTCATCGGTCCCAGAACCTCATCGGTTCAAGAACCTCACCGGTCCCAGGTCCCCGTACGTAACGGCCGTCACCAGCGCCGGTGTTCCGGCGAGCCGTCGCCGCGGGACCCTTGGCAGCGTGGCGACGGTATCTGCGGGTGTCGTTGCCGAGCGGGCGCTTTAGGATCGCCGGCATGGCACTGCGACCTGTCCAGGTGAACATAAAGGCTCTTGACGGCTCGGCGGTCGGCCGATTCTGGGCGGAGGCGCTCGGCTGGAGTGCTTACAGCCCCGGCGTGACCACCTACGTCGGACCCGCCGACGGCCCCGTCTGGCCGGACCCGGTCTTCGTCTGCGTCGACGTGGTTCCCGTCCCGGAACCCAAGACAACGACGAAGAACCGTGTACACCTCGATCTCGCCACCACCTCCGCGGCCCATCAGGCGGAGTTGGTCGCGCGTCTGGAGGCTCTCGGTGCGACGCCCGCCCACGTGGGCCAGGGCGAAGTCCCGTGGACGGTCCTCGCCGACCCCGAGGGCAACGAGTTCTGTGTGCTGGAGCCCAGGGAGACCTACCGGGACACCGGGCCGATCGCCGCGGTGGTGGTCGACTGCGTGGATCCGCGGGCCATGGCCCGGTTCTGGGGCGAGGCGATGGACTGGGCCCTGCGCGAGGTGACCGACGATCACGCGGTGTTCCGCTCCGCCAAGGGTGTCGGCCCGTATCTCGAGTTCCTCCGCACGCCCGGCGTGAAGACCGTGCCGGACCGCGTCCATCTCGACCTGCTGCCGTACCCCGGTGACGACAAGGCGGCGGAGGTGGCCCGGCTGCGGGCCCTCGGCGCCACCGACCTCGATGTCGGCCAGGGCGACGTCCCGTGGACGTGCCTGACGGACCCGGAGGGCCACGAGTTCTGCGTCCTCGCCCCGTCCTGACACGGAGCCTTGGCGACACCCCGACACATGAGCGTTGTGTGCTCATGGGCCATGCCCCCTTGCCTACGGAAGCTCCGACAGGTGTTCCGCTCCCGTGGGTACGACGTCACACGACAGCCAGGAACCCCCAGGAAGCCGGGGCGGCCACGACGACCTCGTGCACGTGGACGGCCCCTTCGCCGAACTCGTCGCCCCGACCAGGACCGGTGACGCGGCAGACCGGGTCGAGGCGAGCGGGCCCGGGCCGATGGGCGGTGTGGCTCGGGCCGATGGGTTGTGTGCTCTGGGTCGATGGACGGCGTGGTCTGGGTCGATGGGCGGTGTGCCCCGGGCTGTTGGACGGTGTGCCCCGGGCCGATGGAAGGCATGGCCCGGATCGGCGGAAGGGTGGCCCGGATCGACGCGGCGGCGGTCGGAGCCACCCCGATACGATCATGATCACGCAGACGGAGAAGTCCCGCCCGTGCCCCGGCCCCGCGTCGTGGCGCACTCGGTGGGACCCACCGACGAGGGGAGTCGCACCATGGAGTACGTCAAGCTCGGCACGAGCGGTCTGGAGATCTCCCGGCTGGCCATGGGCTGTATGAGCTACGGCGTTCCCGACCGGGGGCCGCACCCGTGGACCCTGGACGAGGACGCAGCCCGCCCGCTCATCCGCCAGGCCCTGGACGCGGGGATCACGTTCTTCGACACGGCCAACAGCTATTCCGCCGGCACCAGCGAGGAGATCGTCGGCAGGGCGCTCGGGGAGATGACCCGGCGTGAGGACGTCGTGATCGCCACCAAGGTCTACTTCGCGGTGGAGAACGGCGCCGCCCGCAGTGACCGTCCCAACCGGTCGGGCCTGTCCCGCAAGGCGATCATGACCGAGATCGACCACAGCCTGCGCCGGCTCGGCACGGACTACGTCGACCTCTACCAGATCCACCGCTTCGACCCCGACACACCCGTCGAGGAGACCATGGAGGCGCTGCACGACGTGGTCAGGGCCGGCAAGGCCCGTTACATCGGGGCGAGTTCGATGTACGCCTGGCAGTTCGCCAAGCTGCAGCACACCGCCGAGCGGCACGGCTGGACGAAGTTCGTGTCCATGCAGAACCACTACAACCTCCTCTACCGCGAGGAGGAACGCGAGATGCTGCCGCTCTGCGCCGACCAGGGCGTCGGTGTGATCCCGTGGAGCCCCCTCGCCCGCGGCCGCCTCACCCGCGACTGGGACGCCTCCAGCGTCCGCAGTGAGACGGACGCCTTCGGCCGGACCCTGTACCAGCCGGACGACAAGCGGATCGTCGACGCCGTCGCCGCGATCGCCGCCCGCCGTGGTGTCCCGCGCGCCCAGGTGGCCCTGGCATGGGTCGCGTCCCGCCCGGGCATCACCGCTCCCATCGTCGGTGCCACCAAGGCCCATCACATCCCGGACGCGCTCGCCGCGCTCGACCTCCGGCTCACCGACGACGAGGTACGGGAACTCGAGGAGCCGTACGCGACCAGGGGGATCAGCGGTCACTGAGGCCGATCGCGCGTCACGCCGCCACCCCACGCCCGTCTGACCGTTCCCTGGACAGACGGGCGTACCTGTATCTAGAGTCCCTGTCCAGGAATAGAAAATTAGTCCAAGCTGTCGCGTGCGGGTGCGCGGCCGCTGGGTCGGGGACGAGGAGACTGCCATGGCCGCCGCCGCTTCACGCGTAACGTTCGACGATGTCCGTGCGGCCGCCGCGCGCATCGAAGGCGTCGCCCACCGCACCCCCGTCCTCACCTCGCGCACCCTGAACGCCCTCGTCGGCGCCGAGGTGTTCATCAAGTGCGAGAACTTCCAGCGCGCCGGCGCCTTCAAGATCCGCGGCGCCTACAACGCGGCCGCCCGGCTCTCCCCGGAACAGCTGGCCAAGGGCATCGCCGCCTACTCCTCCGGCAACCACGCCCAGGCCACCGCCCTGGCCGCCCGCGAACTCGGCACCAGCGCGGTCATCCTGATGCCCGAGGACGCCCCGCGCTCCAAGCGTGAGGCGACCGCCGGATACGGCGCCGAGATCGTCACCTACGACCGCTACACACAGGACCGCACCGCGCTCGGTACGGCGCTGGCCGAGGACCGCGGCCTCGTCCTCATCCCGCCCTACGACCACCCCGATGTCATCGCCGGACAGGGCACCGCGGCGCTCGAACTCCTCGACGAGACCGGTCCGCTCGACGCCCTGGTCGTACCCGTCGGGGGCGGCGGCCTGATCGCCGGAAGCGCCACCGCCGCCAAGGCCCTGCACCCCGGCGTCCGGGTCATCGGCGTGGAGCCGGAAGAGGGGGACGACACCAGGCGCTCCCTGGAGTGCGGCACCCGTGTCACCCTGCCCGTGCCCCGGACCATCGCCGACGGTCAGGCCCTGCCCACGCCGGGCGAGATCACCTTCGAGATCAACCGGCGCCTCGTCGACGCCATCGCCCTGGTCAGCGACGCGGACATCGTGAGCGCCATGCGCTTCGCCTTCGAACGCCTGAAGATCGTCCTGGAGCCCAGCGGCGCCACCGGCCTGGCCGCACTCCTGGCCGGCCGAGTCGACGACCTCCCGCCCCGCATCGGCGTCATCGCCTCCGGCGGCAACATCGACACCCGCCGGTTCACCGAACTCGTCGGCGGCTGAAGGGCCTTACCACGGGACACGAGCCGGACCGCGCAGCAGCGGGACCGCTCACCGGCCGGGCCACTCACCGGCCGCGTCGCTCACCGGCCGCGCTGCTCATCGGCCGGACCGCTCACCGGCCGCGCTGCTCATCGGCCGCGCCGTTGAACAGCCGCCCCGTTGAACAGCCGAGCCGTTGAACTGCCGGGCCGCTCAACAACCGGCCGTGAGAGGTGCACCGCCGCCCATGACCGTCGCCCAGGGCCGCGCCGCCGACCGGTCGGCGCCTGCCGGTCGGCGACGTCCCCGGAACCGGAGGCGCCGTAGCCGCCGGACGTCCGCGGCGCGGCCCGGGGCACCGCCCGCCGACTGGGTCACGGAGTCCGACATCACCCACACACACGCCGCATTTCCCCCTATCACGCCGCAAATTGTGTCTTATTACAGCCATGCACACTCCTTCGCGGCGTACTTTGCTCCGTGCCCCGCTCGCTGCCGCCGGCGCGGGATTCCTGCCTGCCCGTCCCGACTCCGTTCTCCGCCCCGACCGCGGCCCCGAGGGGACCGCGCTCGGCGAGTCCGCCTTCGGCCCGCCGAGTCCCGGCACCTATGTCGACCCGTCGGGTCCGGAGGTCCTGGCCGCAGAGCGGAGACGCGGTTCCGGACCCGTGCGCAGCTTTGCGTTCACCGCCGGCCAGGCCACGTTGGACCTGGGCGGGCGGACCGTCCGCAGCTGGGCGTACGACGGCACGCTGCCCGGCCGGGTGGTGCGCGTCACCGCCGGTGACGTCCTGAACCTCACCCTCGCCAACCGGCTGCCGGCCGCCACCACGCTCCACGCGCACGGAGTGCGCCTGCGCAACGACATGGACGGCGTCCCCGCCGTCACACAGAACGCCATCCGCCCGGGTGCCGACTTCACCTACCGCTTCGCCGTCTCCCACCCGGGCACCTATCTCCTCCACTCCCATGTCGGAGTCCAGCCCGACCGGGCGCTGTACGCCCCGCTCATCGTCGACGACCCCAGGGAACCCCTCTCCTACGACAAGGAGTGGGTCGTCGTCCTGGACGACTGGGTGGACGGCGTGAACGGCTCCACCCCGGACCGCGTGCTCGACCAGCTCCAGCCCGGACCCGGCATGTCCATGGGGCGCGCAGGCATGGCCATGGGCCCCGGACGCGGTGGCGTGCCGACCGGTCCCTCCCGGATGCTGCGCACCTCGTACAGCCGGATGCTCGAGAGCCCCGGCGGCAGCGTGGCCTACCCGTACTACCTCGTCAACGGCCGGCTGCCGGCCAACCCCCCGGTGTTCCGGTGCCGTCCGGGCGACCGCGTCCGGCTGCGCATCATCAACGCGGGCTCCGAGACGGCCTTCCGGGTGGCGCTGGGCGGCCACACCATGACAGTGACGCACACCGACGGCTATCCCGTGGAGCACGAGGAGACCGACGCCCTCCTCATCGGCATGGCCGAGCGGTACGACGTCCTGATCACCGCCGAGGACGGCGTGTTCCCCCTGGTCGCACTCGCCGAGGGGAAGCAGGGCCAGGCGCTCGCCGTGCTGCGCACCGACGGGGGCAGGAGCATCCCCGGGCGGAACGTCCGCCCGGACGAGCTGGACGGGAGGGTCGTACCCGCGCGACGTCTCGTACCGGACGAGTCCGTGGCGCTGGCGGACCGTGACCCCGACCGTGAGCTGCGCATCAGACTCACCGGCACCATGCGCAGGTTCGACTGGGCATTCGACCACCAGCCCTACGACCCCCGCAGGCGCCACCCGGTGCGCCCCGGTGAACGGGTACGGCTCACCCTCATCAACGCCACCGACATGTGGCACCCCCTGCACCTGCACGGCCACACCTTCGCGGTCACCGGCCTCGACGGCGTGGGGACGCGCAAGGACACCGCGCTGGTGCTGCCCCACCGCAAACTCGTCGTCGACTTCGACGCCGACAACCCGGGCCTGTGGATGCTCCACTGCCACAACCAGTACCACTCGGAGAGCGGCATGATGACCATCCTCGGATACCTCAAGTGACCGGCTGGTCCCGGCACTTGGTCCACCCTCGGTAACGGATCCGTTCTCGTGCCCGGCGCGGGCAGCGCCTTGCCCCGCCGGGCACGGGCCGGGACCCGAACCTGGCCCGGAAAACCGGATGCGCTCCTCGGAGTGCGTCGGTTACCGTGACGGCATGTCTACGCCCCGCATCTCCTAGCTGAGGACCCGCTTCCACGCCAGAAGTGTGTCCTCCTGCTATGTCGGAGCGTTACCCATGATCACCGCTCGTGATGTCGAGCTGCGCGCCGGTGCGCGCCTGCTGCTTTCCGGTGTCTCCTTCACCGTCTCCCCCGGGGACCGGATCGGCCTCGTCGGCCGCAACGGCGCCGGCAAGACCACCCTGATGACCGCGCTCGCCGGACGGTCCCGGCCCGCCGCCGGCACGATCACGCACACCGGTCCGGTCGGCTTCCTCGCCCAGGACTCCCGTGCCGCCGACCCCGCCGTCACGGTCACCGACCGGATCCTGTCCGCCCGCGGCCTCGACACCGCCCTGCGGGAACTGCGCATGGCCGAGGCGGCGATGGCCGACGCCGCCCGTCCGGCGGCGCTGGAGCGGGCGATGAACGCCTATGCCCGTGCCGATGCCGCCTTCCAGGCGGGTGGTGGCTACGCGGCCGAAGCCGAGGCCGCCCGGGTGGCCGCCGGACTCGGCCTGCCCGAACGGTCCATGGGCGAGCCGCTCGGCGCCCTGTCCGGCGGACAGAAGCGGCGCGTGGAACTCGCCCGCATCCTGTTCGCCGGAAGCCACGGCACCCTGCTGCTGGACGAGCCCACCAACCACCTCGACGCCGACTCGCTCGGGTGGCTGCGCGGCTTTCTGCAAGGCCGTCAGGGCGGTCTGGTGGTCGTCAGTCACGACACCGCTCTGCTCGCCGACGTCGTCAACCGCGTCTTCCACCTGGACTCCGCACGGGCCACGATCGACGTCCACAACACCGGCTGGACCACGTACTCGACGCGACGCGAGACGGAGGAGAGGCGCCGTACCAGGGAGCGGGCAGGCGTCGAACGCAAGGCCGCCGCCCTGCACGCACAGGCGGACCGCATGAAGGCCCGGTCCGCCACCGCCACCATGGCCAGGAGCATGGCCCGCCGTGCCGACCGGATGCTGGCCGGGCTGGAACCGGCCCGGCGCGCCGAGAAGACCGCGAGGATCCGGCTGCCCGAGCCCGCCCCGTGCGGGCGGACGCCGCTCGGTGCGATCAGCCTGGCCAAGTCCTACGGCGGCCACCGGGTCCTGGACGGGGTGGACCTGTCGGTGGACCGGGGCAGCCGCATGGTCGTGCTCGGGCTCAACGGCGCCGGCAAGACCACCCTGCTGCGGATCCTCGCCGGTGCCGAACAGCCGGACGCCGGACGCGTGGTGCGCGGGCACGGACTGCGCCTCGGCTACTTCGCCCAGGAGCACGACACACTCGACACCGGGCGCACGGTGCTGGAGAACCTGCGCGCGGCCGCACCGCACCTGGACACCGGTGAGGCGCGGCGGGTGCTGGGCGCGTTCCTGTTCAGCGGTGACGACGCCGACAAGCCCGCGGGTGTCCTGTCGGGCGGCGAGCGGACCCGGCTGGCACTGGCCGTACTGGTCCACTCCGGGGCGAACGTCCTGCTGCTGGACGAGCCGACCAACAACCTCGACCCGGTCTCCCGCGACGAGGTCCTGGCCGCGGTCGGCACGTACCCCGGCGCGATCGTGATGGTCACCCACGACGAGGGCGCCCTCGACGCCCTCCGCCCCGACCGCGTCCTGCTCCTGCCGGACGCGGACGACGACCTGTGGAGCGAGGACTACCGATCCCTGGTCGCCCTCGCTTAGCCCGCGGCCCGCATCGCATCGCATCGGTCCGCAGTCCGTGGTCCGCGGCCCATGGCCCTCGACGGACGTCACGCGGTCAGAAGTGGGTGCCGCCGTCGACGCGGATCTCCGTGCCGGTGATGAACGTCCCGTCCGCCGAGGCGAGCATGGCGACGACCGACGCCACCGTCTCGGGGCCGGCGAAACCCCGCCCGAGCGCCGGGGAGAGCTTGGCGAACAGGGTCATGTCGGCGTCCTCGGGCAGCCCCGGTCCGGTGCTCTGCCCGCTGACGCCACTGCCGTCGGTCATCCCGGAGGAGATGGAGCCGGGCTGGACGGCGGTGAACCGGATGCCCCGCTGGGCGTACTCGGCGGCGAGGGCGTGCGTCATCGACTGGATGCCGCCCTTGCTCGCCGCGTACGCCGCCATGTACGGGTGCGCGAACTGGGCCGAGGTGGAGCTGAAGTTGACGACCGCCGCGTCCCGGCCTGCCAGCAGCCGCGGTATGGACTCGCGGATGACGAGAAAGGTGCCGACGAGGTTGACCTGCAGGACGCGGGTGAACTCCGGAAGGCTCGTCTCGTGCGTGTGCGAGGAGCGCAGGATCCCGGCGGCGTTGACCAGCACGTCCAGTCCGCCGAGCGCGGCGGCCGCGGCGGCGACCCCTTCGCGCACCGAGGTCTCGTCGGCGACGTCCATGACGAGCGGGGTGAGGCGTTCCGCGTGCGCACCGGCCTTCTCGGCGGTGTCCTTCAGGCCCCGCTCGCTCACGTCCGCGGCCGCCACCGTGCCGCCCTCGGCGAGGAGGCGCAGCACGGTGGCCTGGCCGATGCCCGAGCCGCCCCCGGTGATCAGCACGCGGCGGCCTTCGTAGCGGTTCATGTCTTCTCCTGCCCGCCCTGCCGGTGTGCGACGGGGCCGTTCCTGACGCCGGATCGGCTGGCTGCCGGCGCCCTATCGAGCTGCACGTTACGCCTACGTGGCACATTCTGCCATCAGGGCATCCTGTGCCACCTGCTGTCTTCGGGCCGTACTCTTCTGGTGTGAGCACCAAGCCGCCCTCCTCCTTGACCGAGCGCCGCAAGGCCGCCACACAGCTGGAGATCGCGTACGCGGCGGCGGAGCTGTTCGCCACGCGGGGACCGCGGGCGACCACGGCCGAGGAGATCGCCCGGCACGCGGGCGTCGCGCTGCGGACCTTCTACCGCTACTTCCGCTCGAAGCAGGACGCGGTGAGCCCGCTGCTCGCCGATGGGGCCGACCGGTGGCGGGCCCTGCTGGAGGCGGCGGAGCCGGGCGCGGACCTGTCCCGGGCGCTGGAGACGGCGGTGGAGCAGTCGTTGGCGGCACCTGACGAAGAGAGCGCCCGGGCGCTGCTGCGGACCCGCGGGCTGCTGCGGGCGGCGGCCGACGATCCCGCACTGCGCGCGGTGTGGTACCGCGTCAACCAGGAGTCGGAGGAACGGCTCGTCCCGGTCGTCGCCCGCCTCGCGGACGGACGTCTCGAGGCGGTGCAGGCGCGACTCGTCGCGGCGGCGGCCACGGACGCGATCCGGATCGCCCTGGAGACCTGGGCCGGCACGGAGGCAGGAGTGACGGGGGAGTCCGCACCGGCCGCCCTGGCGGTCCACTGTCTGCGTCAACTGGTCGGCGGAGTGGCTGCGCTGACGCGGCGGGGCGGCAGCGCGGGTTAGCCGGCGGGTGCCCGCTGGGCGGGCTGCGGGGACGGTGGTCCGGCGGCGGGCCGTTGTCAGTGGTCGCCCTTACGGTTCGATCAGTGAGGACCTGCCGGAACGGCCGCGGGTCCGTCCTGGGGAGGGGTCTGCCATGACCACGGCGTCCGCGGTGTCGACGACGTATCTGGAGCTGTCGCAGGAGGGCGGGGGCGCCCACAAGTTCTACGAAGTGACCGTCGACGGTTCGGTGGTGACGGTGCGGTACGGACGGATCGGCGCCGCGGGACAGACCCAGACCACGACCTTCGCGACCGCCGAGAAGGCCAGGGCGGCCGCCGCGAAGAAGGTGGGGGAGAAGGTCCGCAAGGGCTACGCCCCGGCCGTCCAGGGGCAGCGTGCTCCGCGCGCGGTGACGCGGCGCCAGGTCAGTTCGGCTCCGTCCACCGCGCGGGCGGTGGCGCCCGTGCTGTGGCGCTTCCGCACCGGCTCCGCCGCGTTCGGCATCCATGTCGACGACGAGTACTGCTGGGTGGGCAATCAGGCGGGCGATGTCTACACCCTGGACCACGACGGCTCCGTGCTGGCCCGGTTCGGCCTGCCGGACGGAGTGAAGTGCCTGGTCGCCGACGACTTCTGGATCTACGCGGGCTGCGACGACGGCAAGGTCTACGACCTCTCCTCCAAACTGCCCTTCGCCGCCTACGACATCGCCGCCGACGTCGACATCTTCTGGCTGGACATCCACGAGGGCGTCCTGAACGTCTCGGACCGCGCCGGCCGGCTCACCGTCATCGACCACGAGGACGAACACCAGTGGGCCCGCCGCAGCCAGGGCGAACACGCCTGGATGGTCCGTGCCGACGACCAGGCCGTCTACCACGGCCACCACAGGGGCGTCACCGCCTACGCACCCGACGGAGGCGGCGAGTTGTGGCACACGGCCACCAACGGCAGCGTGCTGTTCGGCTGGCAGGAGGACGACGCCGTCTACGCGGGTACCGGGCACCGCGTGGTCCAGCGGCTGTCCAAGGCGACCGGCGCGATCGAGGCGACGTACGCCTGCGACAGCGCGGTGTACTCGTGCGCCACGTCCCCGGGTGGGCGGTTCGTCTTCGCCGGGGACGCCGCGTCGTCCGTCTACTGCTTCGACCGGGACGGCACGCGCCTGTGGAAGCTCGGCACGGGCGGCGGCTCGGCGCTGTCGATGCAGTACCGCGACGAGCGGCTGTACCTGGTCACCACCGACGGCTCACTGGTGTGCGTCGACGCGAGCGAGACGGCCATCACCGCGGCCCAGCAGGGCACGGTGCCGGTGGCACGGGACGTCAAACTCGCCGCCGCGCTGCCGACCTACGCCCCCGCCACCGCTGTGGCCGCGGTGGCCACCGTCGAGCGGGCTCCCTCGGGAACCGTCGTGGTCGAGTGCGTGCGGGAGGGCGGCCGCCTTCGGGTGCACGTGCTGTCCGAGGGCTACGACCCCTCCTGGAACGTCCAGTTCCCGCGCGCGATACGCCAGCCGGGCGTCCGCTACGTCGTGGACGCCCTGCACCCGGCGGCGGGCGGCTTCTACCGGGTCCGCGGCGACATCCGCCGCCTGCTGTGAGGCCCCGCCCCTTCCGCGAAGCGACCCGGTAGGCCGGCGCCCCGGCCTGCGGCCCTGTGGTTCAGGGGCGCGCCGCCTCCGCCTCCGCCAGCACCTCCCGTGCCACGGAGAGCACCTCGGCGCGGTCCTGCGGCACCAGACCGATGCGGGTCCGGCGGTCCAGGAGGTCGGACTCGTCCAGCGCGCCCTCGTGCAGGACCGCCCACAGCAGTTCCGCGCGGGTGACCGGGTGGCCCGGAAGGACCGGCTCGGCCAGGGCGGGGTCCTGTGCCGCGAGGGCGTGGACGGCCTCGGCCTCGGTGCCGTAACGGCGGACCAGGTGCCGGGGTGCCGACAGGGCGCGCAGCCGGGCGGGTGCCGCGGCGCCGACCAGTGGCAGCGCGGCGGTGGGGGAGGCGGTGGCGGGGAGGCCCCGGGCGGCGGTCGCGGCGTCCACGGCGTCCTGTGCCATCCGCCGGTAGGTGGTGAGCTTGCCGCCGACGATCGTCGTGACACCGTCGGGCGAGGTCAGCACCGCGTGCCGGCGGGAGATGTCCGAGGTGCGCGCGGGGGTGCCGTCGCGGCCGTCGTGCCCCGCCAGGTCCAGCAAGGGGCGCAGTCCGGCGAAGGCGCCGACGACCTCCTCCCGGGCCACCGGTGCGTCCAGGACCGAGCCGAGCACGTCCAGCAGGAAGCCGATGTCCGTCTCCGGCACCTCCGGGACGTCCGGGATCCCGCCCTCGACCGGCTCGTCGGTGAGGCCGACGTACACCCGGCCGTCGCCCTGGGGCAGGACCAGCACGAAGCGGTTGGTCTCGCCGGGGATCGGGACGTGCAGGCCGGCCGGCAGGGCGCCGAGCCGTTCCGAGCGCAGGACCAGGTGGGTACCGCGGGAGGGCCGGATCCGGATGCCCTCGACGAGACCGCCCGCCCACACCCCGGCCGCGTTGATGACCGCGCGGGCCCTGATCTCGCCCTCCTCACCGGTGAGTTCGTCGCGGAACCGGGCGCCGGTGCCGGTCAGCTGCAGCACCCTGACCCGGGTGAGTACCCGCGTGCCGTGCGCGGCGGCGGTCCTGGCCAGGGCGGTGACCAGCCGGGCGTCGTCGGTCACCCTGCCGTCCCAGGACAGCAGTCCGCCGCGCAGCCCGGCCGCGCGCACCGAGGGCGCCAGGTGCCGTGCCTCCGTCGCCGACAGCCGGCGCGGCGCGGGCAGCACCTGGCGCGGGGTCCGGGCGGCCAGCCGGAGCATGTCCCCGGCCCGGAACCCGGCCCAGGCCAGCGAGGCCTGGGCCCTGGACACCAGCGGGGTCAGCGGCAGGACGAACGGCTGGGCGGCCACCAGGTGCGGGGCGGTCCTGGTCATCAGCACCCCGCGTTCGACCGCGCTCTCGTGCGCGACGTCGAACTGTGCCGAGGCCAGGTAGCGCAGCCCGCCGTGGATGAGCTTCGAACTCCAGCGGGAGGTGCCGAAGGCGAGGTCGTGTGCGTCGACCGCGACGACGTCCAGCCCGCGTGCCGCCGCGTCCAGTGCGGCTCCGGCACCCGTGGCGCCGAGACCGACGACCAGGACGTCGGCGATCCTGCCGTCCGCGGCCTCGGCCAGCTCCCGCCTGCGGCGGTGGGCGCTGAGGGACGAGCCCGCGTGGGACCTGGTGTGGCTCATGGCGTGAGGGTCCTCTCCAGGAGGGTGCGCAACTCGGCGAGGAAAGCGGTGGAGTCGAGCTCCGGATCGTCCTCGTCGGTCATCGTTCGCAGGGACAGGGTGAAGGACTGCACCGTCAACAGCAGGGCGCGGGACTGCCGTTCGACATGGCCGGGGCGTACCGACCCGTCCGCGTGGCCCGCTCGCACCGCGTCGGCCAGCAGGGCCAGCAGTGCCTCCTGGCTCGCTCCGCGCCGGTCGAGCACATACGGCAGCAGCAGTTCCGGGTCGACGTCGACGATCTTGAGGAAGAGCGGGTGCGCCCGGAAGGCCTCGACCCCGGCCACCAGTCCGTCCACGATCCGGGTGCGTGTGTCCGTGCCGCCCGCGGGCTCGGGGATCGCCCGGGTGGCCACGTCGATCCACTCGCGGGTCATCAGATCGCCGACCAGGGTCCGCAGATCCGGCCAGCGCCGGTACAGCGTCATCCGTGACACGCCGGCGCGGCGGGCCACGTCGGCGAGGGTGGTGCGGCGGACGCCGACGGCCAGCACGCAGTCGCGCACCGCGTCGAGCACATGATCGTTGTCCGAGCCGTTGTGACGAATAGGCGTCATGTGTCACAGTGTAACGCGCCGGGGTCGGGCGGAGCAGCCGCCGTCAGCCCCGGGAACGGCCGCCGGCCGTCGCGCGTACCGAGCACACCGAGCACACCCAGTACCGAGCACACCGACCTGTGAGGACGACCGTTCAATGGACATGCTGTGGAACGGCTGGGGCGACCCGGCCAAGGCGGCACCGCTGCCCGACTCGGTGACCGGACTGCTGCGCGACCTGCTCGGCGTCAAGCCCCGCACCACCCCCGCCCTCTCCCTCGAGGACATCCGTCTGCCCGGCACCACGGCCGCCCCGGCCGCGGTCAAGGCCCTCGCCGAGGCCGTCGGCGGCGGTGACCACGTCCGCACCGACAAGGAGAGCCGCATCCGCCACACCCGCGGCAAGTCCACGCCCGACCTGCTGCGCATCCGCACCGGGGACTTCTCGGACGTCCCTCAGGCCGTGGTCCTGCCCGCCTGCCACGACGAGGTCCTCGCCGTCCTGCGCGCCTGCGCCGCGCACGGTCTCGCCGTCGTCCCCTTCGGCGGCGGCACCTCCGTCGTCGGCGGACTCGCCCCCCAGCGCACCGCGTTCATCGCCCTGGACCTGCGCCGCATGAACGGCCTGCTCGACCTGGACCCCGTCTCGCGCACCGCCGTCCTCCAGCCCGGTCTGCGCGCCCCCGAGGCGGAAGCCCTGCTCGCCGAACACGGCTTCACGCTCGGCCACTTCCCGCAGTCCTTCGAATGGGCCACCATCGGCGGCTTCGCCGCGGCCCGCTCCAGCGGACAGGCCTCCGCCGGCTACGGCCGCTTCGACGAGATGGTCCTCGGCCTGACCCTCGCTACGCCCGAGGGCACCCTCGAGACGGGCCGCGCCCCACGCTCCGCCGCCGGCCCCGACCTGCGCCAGCTGATCCTGGGCTCGGAGGGTGCCTTCGGCGTCATCACCTCCGTCACCGTACGCATCCGCCCGCTGCCGCAGGAGCGGATCTACGAGGGCTGGCGGTTCGCCTCGTTCGAGGAAGGTGCCGCCGCACTGCGCAGGCTCGCCCAGGACGGGCCCCGGCCCACCGTGCTGCGGCTGTCCGACGAGACCGAGACCCTCATCGGCCTGGCCCAGCCCGACGCCATCGGCGGCGACCTGGCGCAGGCCGCGGCCGGCTGCCTGGCCATCACCGGCTACGAGGGCACGGCCGAGGACACCGCGCTGCGCCGGGAACGGGCGGCGGCCGTCCTCACCGCCTGCGGCGGCACCCTCGTCGGCGCGGAACCGGGCGAACGCTGGGCCCACGGCCGGTACTCGGCGCCGTACCTCCGCGACGCCCTCCTCGACGTCGGCGCCTTCGCCGAAACCCTGGAGACCGCGGCCTTCTGGTCCCGCATCCCCGACCTCTACACGGCCGTACGCACCGCGCTCACCGACACCCTGACCGAGGCCGGCACCCCGCCCCTGGTCATGTGCCACATCTCCCACGTCTACGAGAACGGCGCCTCCCTCTACTTCACGGTCGTCAGCGCCCAGGGCGAGGACCCGGTGGCCCACTGGACGCCCGTCAAGCACGCCGCCAACGAAGCCGTACTGGCCGCCGGCGGCACCATTTCCCACCACCACGGGGTCGGCACCGACCACCGCGACTGGTACGTCCGCGAGGCGGGACCGCTCGGCATCTCGGCCCTGCGCGCCGTGAAGCGCCGCCTGGACCCCGAGGGCCTGCTCAACCCCGGCGTCCTGCTCCCCACCGACTGACCCCTGATACGACTCGTCCACCAGTCCGGCCGACCCATCAGATCCGCCTGCTTCGGAGGCACACCGATGCGACAGTTCACCGCCGTCGTCAACCCCACCGCGGGCGGCTCCACCGGAGCGGCGACCCTGCTGCACCTGGCCCGGCTGCTGCGCGAGGCAGGAGCCGAGCTGGAGACGGAGTACAGCCACAGCCTCGCCCACGCCCAGGACATCGCCCGCCGCGCCGGCGAGCGCGGCCGGATCGTGCTGGCCGTCGGCGGCGACGGGATCGCCGGCGGCATCGGCGGCGCGCTGAGCGGCACCGGAACCGTCCTGGGCCTGGTACCCGCGGGACGCGGCAACGACTTCGCCCGCGCCCTGAAGCTGCCCGCCGACCCCGCCGCACTCGCCGAGATCCTGCTGCACGCCGAGCCCCGGCCCGTCGACACCATCGAGGTGGAGTCGGCCGTCCACAAGGGCACCGTGGTCCTGGGCAGCGTCTACGCCGGCGTGGACGCCGTGGCCAACCGGCACGCCAACCACGCCCGGCTGCTGCGCGGCGCCGCCTCCTACTACGCCGGCGGCCTGCGCGCCGTCACCACCTGGCGGGCGGCCGACTACCGCGTCACCGTCGACGGCGAGGAGCACACCCACCGCGGCTACACGGTCGTCGCCGCCAACTCCCCCTACTACGGCTCCGGGCGGCTCATCGCCCCCGACGCGCGCGTCGACGACGGACTGCTGGACGTGGTGATGATCCGCGAGGCACCGCGCAGGCTGTTCTTCGCCCTCATGAACGAGCTGAGGACGGGCGCCCACATCCACCGGCCCGAAGTGCGTGTCCTGCGCGGCAGGGAACTGCGCATCGAGGCGGACCGGCCCGTCCCCTACGGCGCCGACGGCGAGGTCGACGCCACCCTCCCGGTGACGGTGCGGGTACGTCCCGGGGACCTGCCGGTGCTGTACTGACCATCCTCTCGGCGGAGGTGACACGGCGTCGGTGCAGGACGGTCCGGCCTTGGGTAGGGGAGGGGAACACGGCCGGGGGCGCCGGGGGAAGGGTGGTCGGTCATGAGTCTGGAGCCTGCCGAGGGCGTGGTGCAGGCGGTCGTCCTGTACGACGGACGGCTGCTGCTGGTGGCGGAAGGCGACGCATGGACGCTGCCGTCGGGCACTCCGCAGCCGGCCGAGCCGGCCGAGGCCACCGCGGCGCGCGTCGTCTACGAACTCACCGGCTACCTCGTCGACGGCACCGAGTCCCTGGCCCCGCACGACACGGCCCCGGCGGACGGCGCGTCCGCGGTGGTGTGCCAGCTGCTGAGCGAGTCCCCGTCCGACGGAGCCGCCCTCGCGCCGGAGCACGTGCGCTGGGCGCCGATCCCCGAGGCTGCCGACGCCGTCCTCCCGGCAGCCGTACGCGCGTACCTCCAAGGACACACGCCCGTATGAGCCCTGCCGGGCCCGCGGTCAGCGATCCGCCGCGGGATCCGGCACCCGGGCCAGGAACCCCTCCCGGTCGACGATCGCCCGGTCGATCTCGCCCGTCGCGACGAGCCGCCCCGAGGCGTCGACGGCCCGCACCGCGAACGTGAGCCGTCCGTCCGCACCGGTGGCGACGGTCTCGGCGCTCACCTCGACCCGACCCCCGACGGGTGAGGCCCGCAGATGCCGGATCCGCACCTGGGTCCCGACGGGGGTCTGACCGGCCCCGGTCAACGGGGCGGCGGCCCGCACGGTGGCCGCTTCCAGCCATGCGATCAGCCGCGGGGTGGCGAGTACGGGCACATCACCGCTGCCCACGGCCACCGCGGTGTCGGCATCGGTCACCTCGTGACGCATGCCCCCACGCTACCGGGGTGTCTTCCGTTCGCGGTGCCGTGCACGGCGCGTTTGAGTGAGGGCGTCGGCGCCGGCGCGACCGGCGAGCGCTCCACGGAGATCGTGAGCCGCGAGGACCGCGTCGCCGGACTCCGCCGTGAACTCGAACAGGTCGTCTCGGGCGAGGACTTCGAGAAGGCGTCGGAGCTGAAGCGGGAGATCGCCGAGGTGGAGGGCGAACTCGCCGGCATCGAGGAACGCCGTGAGGGGGTCGTCTCGGTCACGGCCGCGGACATCGCCGACGTCGTCTCGCGCCGCACGGGGATCCCGGTCTCGCGGCTGACGGCGAGCGAGAAGGAGAAACTGCTCGGGCTCGAGGAGGAGATGCACGCCCGGATCGTCGGCCAGGACGAGGCGGTCACGGCCGTGTCCCAGGTGGTGCGCCGCAACCGCGCAGGCACGGGGGATCCGAACCGGCCGGTGGGATCCTTCCTCTTCCTCGGACCCACGGGCGTGGGCAGGACCGAACTCGCCAAGACCCTGGCCGCGCTGCTGTTCGGCGACGAGGACCGGATGATCCGCTTCGACATGAGCGAGTTCCAGGAGAAGCACACGGTCGCCAGGCTCGTCGGCGCCCCGCCTGGATGCGTGGGATACGAGGAGGCGGGCCAGCTGACGGAGAAGGTGCGCCGCCGGCCGTACAGTGCGGTGCTGTTCGACGAGGTGGAACGGGCGCACCCGGACGTCTTCAACACGCTCTTGCAGATCCTGGACGACGGCCGGCTGACCGACGCCCAGGGCCGCACCGTCGACTTCCGGCACTGCGTCGTCATCATGACGTCCCACATCGGCGCGCACCGGATCCTGGACCGCAAGGGTGATGTGTCCCAGCTGAAGGACGCGTTGATGGAGGATCTGCGGGGGAGGTTCCTGCCGGAGTTCCTCAACCGGATCGACGACATCATCATCTTCCACGGGCTGACCGAGGACGCCCTGGGGAAGATCGTGGACCACCTGCTGGACCAGAGCAAGCGCCGCGTCCACGCCCAGGGCATGGCACTGGAGGTGACCGAGGCGGCGAAGAAGCTGCTCATCGCCCACGGCCACCAGCCGGAGTTCGGCGCCCGGCCGCTGCACCGCACGATCCAGGCGGAACTCGACAACCGCATCGCCACCCTCCTGCTCAGCGGCCAGGCGGGGCCCGGCGACACCATCGTCGCCGACGTACAACACGACTCACTGCACTGCATGGTGCGCAAGGGCAGCGGCTCCGGCGAGCCTGCCGCCTAGAGGGGCTGACCGTCCCCGATCGACACGACCACCGCGCTCGACGGGCCGTCCGGTGTGTCGAAGCGCACCGAGTCACCGGCGCGGCACCCGAGCAGCGCACGGCCGAGCGGGCTGTCCGACGTGACCAGGTTCTGGTCGAAGGCCTCGGCCACCTCACCGATCTGGAGGGTCTCCTGCGAGCCGTCCGGGAAGCGGACGGTGACCGTGCTGCCCACACCGACCTCATCCGTAGGGGGAGGCCCGGCCACGTCCGCTTCGCGCAGCCGGTCGCTGATGTCCTCGATACGGCGGTCCAGACGGTCGAGCTGATCGGCGCGCCGCAACTCGTCGGCCTGATCGGCCTGGTCACCCACATCGGTGCTGTCGTGCAGCGATCCGGCGACGAGCCGGCGCTCGTCGCGCAGATCGGCCAGTTCCTGCTCCAGCGCGCGACGGGCCGTGGCACTGATCGGCTTCGGGTCACCGGCCATTCCGGCTCCTCTGGTCCAGGGGAGGATATTCACGAGTCGGGCATTTTTCGCATCGTATCAACGGGGGTGGTGAGTGGAGAGGTGATCAGTGCGGATATAGCGTATTTATGGATAGTCCGTCCGTATCGTGTGTCTCTCCCTCAGGAGGTCCCCATGTCCTCGAAGCGACGCCGTAAGAAGAAGTCGCGGCGCGGCCACGCCGCCAATCACGGGAAACGGCCCCAGTGCTGACGCGCCGGCCCTATGCCCGTGACTCCCTGGCCGCCGAGGTGAGGGACATGTCCGCGTAGCGGTCGCCCGCCACCCGGCCCGCGATCGGCTCCAGTACGGCCAACTCCTCGGCGCTCAGCGTGATTGCGGTGGCCCCGGCGTTCTCGAGCAGGCGGCTGCGCCTACGGGTTCCGGGGATCGGCACCACGGTCAGACCGTGTACCTCCGCCCGCTGCTGCACCCAGGCCAGGGCGATCTGTGCCGTGGTCGCGCCACGGTCGGTCGCGATCTTGTGCAGGGGCGCGAGGAGAGCGGTGTTGGCCCTGGCGTTGTCGCCGGTGAACCGCGGCAGCAGCTGCCGGAAGTCGCTGCCGGCCAGTTCCTTGCCGGCGTCGGAGAAGGACCCGGTCAGAAAGCCCCGGCCGAGCGGCGAGTACGGCACGAAGGCGACCCCGAGCTCGGCGGCCGCGCCCACCACACTGTGCTCCACGTCCCGGCTGAACAGCGACCACTCCGTCTGCACCGCGGCGATGGGGTGGACGGCGTGCGCCTCGCGCAGTTCGGCTCCGGTGACCTCGCTCAGGCCGAGGTGCTTGACCTTGCCCTCGCGCACCAGCTCGGCCATGGCGCCGACCGACTCGGCGAGCGGGACCGCGGGGTCGCGGCGGTGCATGTAATAGAGGTCGATGACCTCGACGTCCAGACGGCGCAGACTCGCCTCGACGGCCTTCTTGACGTACCCGGGGTCGTTGCGGATGGCACGGTAGTCCGGGTCGTCCGCGCGGTACTCGATGCCGAACTTGGTGGCCAGGGTGATCTCGTCGCGGTGCGCGGCCACGAACGGCGCCAGGAACTCCTCGTTGGCGCCGACGCCGTACATGTCGGCGGTGTCGATGAGGGTGACACCCGCCTCGACGGTGGCCTCCAGGGTGTCGCGGGCCGCGGCGTCGTCCGTCTGCCCGTAGGCGGCGCTGATGCCCATGGCGCCGAAGCCCTGGACGCCGACGAGGGGGCCGCCCGTGCCCAGCTCGACCTTGCGGATCTGCTCGATGGTGTTGTCCATGGTGGCGCTCAGGCCCCTTCCGACGCCCGGCGGGCGCCCCCGTAAAAGTCGATCTTGTCGTCCAGCAGGGTGAGGGTGTCGTGCAACTCGGCGATACGTGCCAGGACTTCGCGCCGGGTCCGCTCCAGCATCCGCCGCCGTTCCCCGAAGGTCTCCGCTCCCTGGCGGACCAGCTCGGCGTAGCGCACCATCTCGGCGACGGGCATCCCGGTCAGCCGGAGCTTGGTCACACAGGCGAGCCACTCCAGATCCCGGTTGTCGAACCGGCGTTGACCCGCGTGCGACCGCTCCACCCGCGGCATCAGGCCGATCTGCTCGTACCAGCGCAGAGTGTGCGGGCGCAGCCCCGTCAAGGCCGCCACCTCGCTGATCGTATAGCGGTCCTGGCCATCGGGCCGGGGCCGCACCGGCTCCGTGGAGGCACAGGTGTCCACGGGCGAGGACGTCACGGGGGTGCTGTCGATCACCGTCATGCGGACCACGCTAGATCGTTCAAGTGCGCTTCAAGCAAGTGCCCTCGGTGATCACCTCGGTCACGGTCGGCCCCGCGGCCGGACTGGTCAAGGTCATCTCGCCGTCCGGCACGGCGACCCGGCGGCGGATGCCGAGCAGACCCGAGCCGCCCTTCTCGTCGGCACCGCCGTGTCCGTCGTCGCTGATCACGGCCCGCAGTCCGGCGCGCACACGCTCCAGCCGACGGTGGCCCTACGGCAGCCGCCGTGCCCTGACCGCGTTGGTTCAGGGCCTCGGCGACGGCGAAGTACACCGCGGCCTCGATCGCCGCCGGCGGCCGTGGCCCCGCTTCCGGACCGCCTTCGACACGCACCGTCACATCGACGCCTGTCCCGCTCCCCGCCCGGGCGAGGGGAGCCCACCTCGCCGCCCACGCCTGTACGGCACCGACCAGACCCGGGTCGGGGAGGATCGGCGGGTGGATGCCGCGCACCAGGTGCCGCAGCTCGGTCAGCGCCTCCTGGGCATGGCCGTGGGCGGGTCGTGGGCGCGCAGGGCGAGCCCGAGGCGCAGGGAGAGAGCCACCAGACGGGCCTGGGCGCCGTCACGGAGATCGCGTTCGATACGGCGCGGTTCGGCCTCGTGGGCGGTGATGGCGTCAGTCGGCACGTGTGGCGGCCAGACGCTCGACCCGGGCGGCCGGCAGCGCCTGGGGCCGGGCTTGAGCAGGGCCCTGTGACCAGCGCGCCTCCAGATCGGCGAGCCGGACGAAGGACCAGCGGGGTCCGGCGCGGCAGCCCGTACCGCACCCCGCCGACGACCAGCCCCACCGGCCACAGCGGCAGCGTGAGGAACACCAGGGCGCCGTAGAGGTACGAGGCGGTCATCCAGCGCAGGTCCGCGGGCGTGCCGGGACCGCGGACGGCCCCGCTCGCCCGGCCTCCTGCGCCGTCCTCGAGGGCACGGCGAAGAACCTGGCCACCTGGCGGAACAGCCCTCATGCTCGTGGCGGGCTCCCGGATCGCGCGGAAGGAACCGATCAGGTCCTTCCGCGCGTCGCGGCCGGTGCTGTGGTTCCTGTTCCTCTTCAACGGGGCCGTCGCCGGTGCCCAGGGCCTCCTGGCGGCGGTGGGCATTGGGGGTCGTCTCGCTCGGAGCGGGCCTGGGCCTGCTCCCGAAGCGGCGCCGAAAGCCGCAGCCCGGACGGGCCTGAGCTCCGCCGGCCGGAGAGTCCGACGGCGGCGGTTCAGGGGTGGATCTTCTGCTGCGCGGCGAGCATGGCGACGAACTTCTCGATGCGCGCCGCCCGGGTCTGCGGCCTCTTGGCGTCCTGGATCCGGTAGAGGATCGCGTACCGGTTGCGGCTGTCGAGTGCGGCGAAGAAGTCCCGCGCCTGCGGACCGGCGGCCTCCAGAGCGGCCCGCAGGTCGTCGGGCACCGTGGCCGCGCCCTGGCTGGCGTACGCTGCCTCCCAACGGCCGTCCGCCCTGGCCTCCTCCATCTCCCGCAGGCCGGCCGGTCGCATCCGGCCCTGCTCCGCGAGTTCGGTGGCCTTCTGCCGGTTCACCCGCGACCACTTGCTGCCCCGGCGGCGCGGGGTGAAGCGCTGCAGCCAGTGCCGCTCGTCCAGCGTCTTCTTCTGCCCGTCGATCCAGCCGAAGCAGAGGGCCGACTCGAGTGCTCCCGCGTAGTCGACGCCGGGGATCCCGCAGTCCTTCTTCGGGATCTTCAGCCAGACACCCCGCACGTCGGCGTGATGCTCCTCCAGCCACTGCTCCCACGCCTCCTGCGAGGCGAAGGCGAGGACCTGATCGGCCGTGTTCCCTGCCCCACCCGTCTGCGCCGCACCCGACATGCGTCACATCCAAACCCACCGCGGTGGTGCGGTCAATCGGGCACCACGGCCGATTCCGGCGGGCCCCCGGGCTTGAGTCCGCGCCGCCGGGTTACCCGACCGGCATGGCGAAGCTGCATCTTCCCCGGCGTCACCACCACGGCGGCGACACGACTCAGGCGCCCGGCGTCCCGGCACCGGAGGAGGCCGGGCCCGGCCGGCAGGTCGAGCAGGCCGCCCCCGACACCCCGGCGAAGCTCCCCAAGCGGGCCTGGGGCGCCGTGCTCAAGGGCTCCCTGCGCGAGTTCCAGGACGACGAGCTGACCGACCGGGCCGCCGCCCTGACGTACTACGGCGTTCTCGCCCTGTTCCCGGCACTGCTGGTCCTGGTGTCGCTGCTGGCCGTCGCCGGCAGGTCGGTCACCGACAAGGTGCTGGCCGACCTCAGGCACCTCGCGCCCGGTTCCGCCCGGGACATCGTCACCCGGGCCGTGGAGCAGCTGCAGAACAACGCCGGCACCGGCTCCGTGATGGCCGTCGTCGGCCTCGTACTCGCGGTGTGGTCGGCATCCGGCTATGTGGCCGCCTTCATCCGCGCCGCCAACGCCGTCTACGACATGCCGGAGGGCCGCCCGGTGTGGAAGATCCTGCCGGTACGGATCGGCGTCACGCTCGTCCTCATGCTCCTCGCCGTGGCCAGCGCCCTGATCGTCGTCTTCACCGGCGGACTGGCCCGCAACGCCGGCCGGACCCTGGGAGTCGGCGACATGGCACTGACGGTGTGGTCGATCGCGAAATGGCCGGTACTGGTCCTGCTGGTCACCGTGATGATCGCGATCTTGTACTGGGCGACGCCGAACGCCCGGGTCAAGGGCTTCAAGTGGATCACCCCCGGCAGCGTCCTGGCGCTGGCGATCTGGATGATCGCCTCCGCCGGATTCGCCTTCTACGTCGGCAACTTCGCCTCCTACAACCAGACCTACGGCACCATGGCCGGCGTCATCGTCTTCCTGGTCTGGCTGTGGATCACCAACCTGGCGATCCTGCTGGGCCTTGAGTTCGACGCGGAGACGGCGCGGCAACGGGCCGTCGCCGGCGGCCATCCGCCCCGGGCCGAGCCCTACACCCAGCCTCGCGACACCAGGAAGTGGGACCAGGAGGACGTACGCCGGCTGCACAGGACATGACCCCGGCGCGCCGCCCCCCGGCCCCTCTCCCTCACGCCGCGTACCCGCCGTCCACCGAGAGTTCCGCGCCCGTCACGTACACCGTCTCCGGCCCGGCCAGGTAGGCCACCGCCGACGCCACCTCCTCGGCCGTGCCGAAGCGGCCGAGGGCGGTCATGGCGGCCTGGCCGGAGGCGAACGGCCCGTCCGCGGGGTTCATGTCGGTGTCGGTCGGCCCCGGATGCACGACGTTGGCCGTGATCCCGCGCCCGCCCAGCTCACGGGCCAGCGCCTTCGTCAGCCCGACGACCGCCGACTTGCTCATCGCGTACAGCGTGGCACCGGGGCCCGGCGTGTGCTGGGTGAGGCAACTGCCGAGGGTGATGATGCGTCCCCCGGGTGCCATCAGCGCGGCGGCGGCCTGGGCGGCCAGGAACACCCCGCGCACGTTCACGGCGATCAGACGGTCCACGTCGGCGAGCGACATGCTCTCCAGCGGCTGCATCAGTCCGACGGCCGCGTTGTTCACGAGGACGTCCAGTCCCCCGAGTGCCTCGGCCGCGCGGCCCACCGCGCCCGCCGCCTCCTCCGCGTCCGCGGCGTCGGCGCGCAGGGCCACGGCCCGTCGCCCCAGCGCCTGGACCTCCCGTACCAGGTCCTCAGCCGCCTCCTTCCCCTGTACAAAGGTCACGGCCACGTCCGCGCCCTCCTGCGCCAGGCGCAGTGCCGTCGCCGCGCCGATGCCCCGGCTGCCGCCGGTGACCAGGGCCTTCTTGCCGTTCAGAGCTGCCTGTGAAGTCATGCCTCCATCTCACCGGCGGGGCGTGCGGAAGGCTGGCGGTGAACGGACCTCGACCCCGTGGTCACACCGAGGCCGGTACCGGGGAGCGAGAGCCTGGTCGCCGTGACCGCCGTGAGGGGCGCGGACCGGGCGTTGTCAGTGCCGGGTCGTAGGGTGCGGAGCACGGCGCGTTTCCGGAGGCGATGGGGGTCATGATGCGCAGGCCGGTCGAGGGAGAAGTCCACGTCCACTACGGTCAGCTCTACGTCGAGAGCGATCCGGACAGTCACGGCCCGGGTCTCGCCGAGGCGTTCGCCGGCCAGTCCTCCGGGCTGTGCGGCGCGGCGATCCCCGGAACCCTGTGGCTGACGACCGGACTGCACACGGGCGACGTCGGCTTCACCGTCGAAGTGCACGACCACGCACCGCCGTTGGACCCGAGCTGGGAGGACGTCGTGGAGGTGTCCTTCCGCCCCGCCTCGGACAGCACCGAGCTCGTGCTGTGGGGCGGCGAGGGCTCCTGGGACCTGGGCCTGGACGAGACCGACTACCGGGTCCGCTACTGCGCCCACGGCATGGACGCGGCACAGCACGAGGAGACCCGCCTGGACGGCGAGCCGCCACTCGACCGCTACCTCCTGCAGTTCTGGCCCGCCCCGCCCACCCCGGACACTCTCGTGAAGCAGACCTCGGGCATGGCGGCGTACTGGCACGACTACGCCCGCACCCTGCCACCCCCGCCCACCCCGGCCGAACGCGCCGAGGCCGAACGCCAGGCCCGCCTCGCGCGGGAAAAGGCGGAAAGAGAACACAAACTGGCCTACGAACGCTGGGAGTGGGGCGGGCGGTCACCGAGCCGGGAACTGAGCGACGTCGCCGGCAACGTGCGCGGCCTGCTCGCCTTCGACGCGGCGCTCGTGCACACCATCGACGCCGCCGGCCCTGCCGCACAGCGCGCGGTGGCCCTGCTGGCCGCGCGCCGTGCGTGCGAGGCGGCGGCTCTCGCGGAGCTGGACTGGATCGCCGCCGGACTCACCGCCGTCACCGAGGGTCGCCCGCTGCCGCCGCCGCTCGACGACGAGGCCCAGGTGTGGCGGGCCCTCGACACCGACCCACGGGTCCCGGACAGGACCGTCGGCCGGGCCGTGCCACCCGAGCGTCCGCCCTTCGACGCGCCGTGCGTCGGGGACGAGGTGTCCTCGCCGGTTGCCGTGGCTGATCCGACCGCGCTGATCGTGGGGCCCGCGGCCGACTGGACACCGGCGCCGGAGCCGCCCGAGCCGCCGACGGCCCCGCCCGCCGAAGCGGCGAAGTACACCGTACGCGTCACCATGGGCGAGCCGGACCCCTCCCTGCGCTTCTCCCAGCCGCACATGGCCATACCCGCGCTCCTCGCCGCCGCCGGACCCGACCCGCTCCGGGCGGCTCTCGACGCGGTGTACGCGGCCGTCGTCACGTATGGCGAGGACTTCCCGGCCCTGCTGCGGGACGTGTGGTCGCTGTGCGACGGCAACCGCCCGTAGCGTGGACCGCGCCGCCGGACAGACCTCAGGTGGTGTGCAGAGCCGACCGCAGGGTGCGGACGGCCAGGTCGATCGCGGCCTCGGCCGCGTGGGTCTCCCGCAGGGCGTTGAGCATCACGAAGTCGTGGATGATGCCCTGGAAGCGCACGGCGGTGACCGGGACGCCGGCCTTCCGGAGCTTGTTGGCGTAGGCCTCGCCCTCGTCGCGCAGGACGTCGGCCTCGGCGGTGACGACCAGCGCCGGCGGCAGTCCGGCCAGCTGTTCGGTGGTGGCGCGCAGTGGGGAGGCGGTGATCTGCGCGCGCTCGGCCTCGTCGGTCGTGTACTGGTCCCAGAACCACTGCATGCCGTCGCGGCGCAGGTAGGAGCCGGTGGCGAACTGGTGGTAGGAGGACGTGTCGAAGTTCGCGTCCGTCACCGGGTAGAACAGCACCTGCTGCACCAGCGCGGGTCCGCCCCGCTCCTTGGCCATCAAGGTGAGCGCGGCGGTCATGTTCCCGCCCACGGAGTCGCCGGCCACGGCCAGCCGCGAGCCCTCCAGGTTCTTGGTGGCGCCCTGCTCCACGACCCACCGCGCGACGGCGTAGTTCTGCTCGATGGCGACCGGGTAGCGGGCCTCGGGGGAGAGGTCGTATTCCGGGAACACCACCGCGGCGTCCGCGCCGACGGCGAGTTCACGCACCAGGCGGTCATGCGTGTGGGCGTTGCCGAACACCCAGCCCGCGCCGTGGATGTAAAGGATCACGGGGAGGGTCCCGTCCGCTCCCGGGGGCTTGACGATCCGTGCCTGGACGCTGCCCGTCGGGCCGCCGGACACGGTGATCCACTCCTCGTCGACGACGGGCTTGTCGATGGCGCCGGACTGCACCTCGTCGAGCGCCGTACGGCCTTCCGCGGGCGGCAGCTCGAAGAGGTAGGGCGGGTTGGCGGTCGCCTCGGCGAACTCGGCTGCCGCGGGTTCCAGGACCGGCTGGACCGGCGCTACGGCATCGGACATCGAATCTCCTCGCAAACACGGGCACTGGAAGATCGGCCGCACCGCCGGTGTAACCACCTTGTCCGGTTTCGCCCCGTTCCGCATGCGGTGAGCCCGGCGGCCGTGGACCGGTGCGCTCGGTGCCAGGCCGCCCTGACGGTGCCGGCATGACCACTGCCATGCGCCGATGCCGCTCCACCACGAGACTCCTCGGCTGATCCCGCGGCGGTCCACGCGTTGTTCCGTCGTACGCGGGGGCAGGGCCGTGCGACCGGGGCGGCCTGCGCCGTGCTCGACGTGGCTGTCGCGACCGGGCGGACCCGGTGGTGGGCGACGGCGGGGACCTGGACGCGCCGTCGCTCCGGGTCCTGGGGCAGCCCGGTTTCCAGCGTGACCACGCTTCCACGGACGGCCGCGGCTCGATGGCGTGGCTCACCCGCGCGCTTTCCGTGAGGAACCGGCCCGCGCGGCCGGCCCTCCGGTCACCCGGGGGAGGGCGCGGAGCGGGCCCGCCGGTGGGCCGCGACCCGCTCGCGGGTCGCGCAGCGCCGGGAGCAGTAGCGGCGTTCGGGGCCCGGCCCCTGGGTGACGAAGACGTTCCGGCAGGCGCCGGACGCGCAGGTCCTGCCGGGCGGGAGCTGGCGGTCCCACACGAGAACGGTCAGGGCCAGGCAGGACGAGGCGAGGAACCACTCGTCCCAGGGGGCGTCGTCGTCATGGTCGAGGTGGGGATGCCAGGGCGTGCCGCCCCCGTGGGAGGTCAGACGGAGGGGACCGGTGTGTCCGCGCAGCAGACGGTTGAGGGTGACGGCCGCGTCGTCGGCGTGCTCGGCGGCGAAGACCTCCCGCAGCCGGTCGGCGGCGTCCCGCATCCGCTCGACCTCACGGGCCGTCAGGTCGACGGGGCCCCTCTCGCCGTACGCGCGCAGCACCTCCGCCACGTCGCCGGGATCGGGGCGGTCCCCGGCGAGGGCGTTGACGAGGGCGGCGGTGCGGCGCGCCATGGTCAGGACGGAGTGCCGGGTGGACCAGTCACCGTCGGCGACGTTGCGGGAGGACACCAGCGCAATGTAACGCATATTGCGAGGTTTTGAGTTACCTCCGTAACGTCGTCCGAGTGAAACGGCGTTACGCGATGGCCTCCTACTGCGTGGGGGCAGGGGTGGCCCGAACCGGGGACGAGATGTCGGGACCGGCTCTGATGCTGGCGGGATTCGCCGTCGCCGGGTCGGTCTCCGAGGCGTCGGCACTGCTCGCGGGCATCACGGTCGCGGCGGCAGCAGGGGGCCCGGTGCTCGGGGCGGCACTCGACCGGCAGCAGCGGCCGGGACGGCTGCTCGCCGTGGCGCTCACTCTGTACGCGGCCGGGCTCGTGGCGATCCTCGTGGGGCTCGGCCGGCTTCCGTTCACGGTCACCGTCGTGATCGCCGTACTGACCGGATCGCTGGGCCCCGCGCTGTCGGGCGGCTGGACGGGCCAGCTGCCGCGCGTGGCGGCGGGTGACCGGCTGCCACGCGCCAACGCCCTCGACGCCATGACCTTCGGCATGGCGAGCCTGGCCGGTCCGGGTCTTGCCGGTGGCGTGGCCGAGGCCCTGGGGGCGTCGACGGCCGTCGTGGTCTCGGCGGCACTCATCGGCTCGGCGGCGCCCGCCGCGTGGACCCTGCCGGGGCGTCCGGCGCGGGTGCGGGAAGGGGAGCGGGGCCCGCTGGCCGGCGACCTGGCCGCCGGAATGCGGGTGATCGTCAAGAAGCGCCGGCTGGCACGGGCGACCCTGGTCTCGGTCCTGTGCTGCGTGGCCCAGGGCATGCTGACGGCCTGCGTCCCGCTGCTGGGCAAACGTGTTCTCGGCGGAGCGGGCCGAGGCGCGCTGCTGCTGTCCTGCGCGGCCGTCTCGGCTCTGGCGGCCAACGCCGTACTGGCCCGGTTCCCCCGGGCGATGGCCCCCGACTCGATCGTCTGGGCCGGCGCCCTGGTCCAGGCCGGCGCGCTCGCCCTGGCGGCAACGGCCCGCCCCGCCGCGCTCGTCCCGGCCCTGCTGCTGGCCGGGATCGGCGAAGGACCGCAGCTCACCGCCTTGTTCGCGGTACGCCACCGGGAGGCTCCGGACCGTCTGCGCAGCCAGATCTTCACCACCGGTGCCAGCCTGAAGACCACCGGGTTCGCATCGGGCGCGGCGATCGCCGGCCCGCTCGCGGCCTGGTCCCTCCCCGGCACCCTGGCAATGGCGGCGGGCGTGGCGGCCGCGGCGGCGCTGGTGTTCCGGGCCGTGCCGCCGGGCGCCGCCGGATCGCGGTCACCCGCCTCCTGTCCGGCACCCGGAATACCGGCAACACGACCGTCGCCCGGACAGATGTCGGATGATACGTGTAAACCATAACGATCTCGGCCCAGCCCTTGTATCCTCACCGATTCGCCCTAGCCTCCGGCCATGGCATTTCTTTCAAGTCGCCGCAGAAGGGCCCGCCTCGCTCCGGAGCTCGACGACCAGGAGCTGGGCAAGCTGCTGAAGTCTCTCGTGGCGACCACCAGGACCGGCACCTTCGGGACCACCGAGCTGTGTGTGGCGCAGATGTCCCGGCTCCTGGAGCAGGACCCGGGGGACTGGGACCGCCGGGCGCACCGCATGGACGTCCTGGCGGGCTACCTCGCCGGATCCCATCTGCCCCGGTCCTGGGTCACGCGGGAGCCGCACAACGCGAACGCGCTCGTCCTGCACGCCTGGACCCAGGTGGCGCAGGCCCGCGCCCAGGGGCGCCTGGAAGACCCCGCCGGCACCGTCGATGCCTGTCTGCGGGCTGCCGAACTCACTCCGGACGACCCCACGCCCTGGGTGGCTCTGCTCGCGGTGGCACGTCTGGAGCGCCGGGAGCAGTCCCAGGTCTTCGGGGTGTGGAACGAGGTGCTCGCACGCGATCGCTGGAACCGCGAGGCCTATCTGAGCATGCTGGCCTATCTCAGCCCACAGGAGGCGGGGTCGCGTATCCAGGTACTGGAGTTCGTGGACAGCCTGGGCGCCCGCATGCCCGCCAACGCGCCGTGCGTCGCGACCGAACTCACCGCCCAGGTCCTCCAGTACCACTCCATTCTCGACCGCGGCGGGTTCGAGGCACTGGTCGCGCGCAACCACTGGTCCCAGGCGATGGCCGCGCAGGCCCTCGACCGCGTGGCACACACATGGGGCCAGCCCGGGTTCCTCCGCCACGCCAAGGCGCTGGCCGACCTCAACCTCCTCGCGTACGCGCTGATGGCCGCGGACCGGCGCGCCGAGGCGCGCTCCCTCTTCGAGGCGATCGGCGGCGTTGTCACCGTATGGCCCTGGCAGACCACGGGCGACCCCGTGAACGAGTTCGACCAGACGCGGCAGCGGGCCGGCGCCGGCCAGTGAGTCACAGGCAGCGGCGACCATATGCGGCGCTGCGCCGGTTCAACCGGCTCGAGGCGGGGCGCGAGGAGTACGGCCGTGCCGGGCCGGCCCCGTCCCGCGACTCGGCGACACCCTCCGGTGCCGACCGGAACCCGTCCCGAGCGGGCTGAGGGCCGAGGCACCCCGACGGCGCTCAGGTACGGTCAGGACGGGGCGGGGGGAACACGGTCACTCGGCAGCGTCGGGCTGGGGCTCCTCCGCGTTCGCCGCCGTCGGCTCGGAACCGGCGGGAAGGGTGTAGAAGACGGACGAGCCCTGCTTGGTGCGCTGGGCGCTGTTGCGGGCCACGAGGTTCTCCAGAGTGGTGCGGATGACCTTGGTCTGGATCGCCCGTCCGGGATGTGCCTTCTCGAGTGCCTCGGTGACCTCCGCGGCGGAGCGCGGCTCCTGCTGGTCCGCCAGATGACGGCGGACGAGCTCGACGAGCGTGGGCTGAGCCGTCTGAGCGGCGGCCGCCTTCTTCGCCGCGGGCTTGGACGCCACGGGCTTGGTCACCGCAGGCTTCTTGGCGGACCGCTTCTTGGGCTCGGGCTGTTCCTTCCCGGACGCGGACTGCTCCGCCGTCGCCTTCTTCGGCGTCCGGCGTGTGCCGGACGTGGCGGTGGTCTGCTGCCGCGGACCGGGCACCACGGCGCCGTCGGTGGTGGTGGGTGCGCCCACCGAGGTCACGCCGAGCGCCTGCTGCATGCTCGTCAGGATGGTGTGATCATGCTGCAGGGCCGTCAACTGTTCCTGCAGCGCCACGATTTCGGCGGAGATGCGCTCCTGTTCCTTGACGTTGCGCTCGAGGTCGTTGGTCACCTGGCTGACGTACTGCGAGGTCAACTCGGTGACGGGGGTGGTGGGCTCAGGCATCTGACGCTCCGACGGTGTGAGTGGGGTGCGCTCCTTTGCCTCCGGTCGCGGCAAGCGGGGAGCGGGAGTTGTACTGCGGGTTCCCCGGCAGAGCGGGGAGGTTACCTGCGGGGGGTGTCCCGACACATGGATGATACGGGTGGGCCAACCTGTTTCTACTGAGTGAATCCTGTGCGTTGCGCGAGGTGTGCCATTCCTCCCCGAGGATGCTGAAGGCCGGCGGGTCCCGCCAGCCGTCGCGCAGCAACAGAGTGTGGCGCAGACGCCCTTCGTGTGGGATACGGAGTTCGGTCAGGACGTGGGGAGAGACCGGGCTCGGCGGGTCACGGGTCAGGCGTCGCGGGTCCGTGCAGCCGCAACTCAGCGAATCCGCGGGCGAGAACGGGCTGCTGTGCGTCCGGGGGACGGCACACCGTGGTGTGCCTGTCCGGCGGACCGCGGCAGTCGAGGTACCGGGGCGGCTCGGGCGGCTGTCCGTGCACCGGAAGCTGATCGGGCCGGAGCTGCGCGGTACCGGGCCCGCCGTGCCACAGGACCTGGAGCGGAGGGACCTCCTCGCGCACAGCGCCGGAGTCGATCCGGGCGTGCGGTACCTCGCGGCGCTGGAGGCGATCGGAGCGGGCGCGGCCACGACTGAGCGCTTCCGTGCCACCGCACCCTTCTCCCAGGGCCGTTGGGACGATGGTGCTCCGGGCGGATCCGGATCGTCTCGGGCGGTGAGACCGGGAGGCCACCCGGATCCGTCCGGACGTGCTCCGCGGCAGCAGGGTCGCCGGATGCTCGTCCGCGGGCTCGGCTCGGACGGCCGACCTGGTCGTCGGTTGTGTCCGAGCGGGTGTCGCTGGTTACGCTGCCCGGTGTGAATCCCGTGATCGATGTTCTGGCGTCTCCTGATGTCGACCGCTTGGAGTTCCTCTGGAGGCAGTTGCTCGACCATCACAGCCGCAAGGCGGGACATCTGGCGGGTCTGGGGGCTCTTCGCTCCCCCGCGGACTCATGGCGGCTGCGGCGCGGGCAGTACCTCAGGTGGATGCGGGAGCCGCTCACCAGGGTGCTGGTCGCGCGGGACGTGGATCGTCCGCTCGGTTACGCGGTCGTGCGCGTCGTCGACGGTGCCGGCTCGTGGCAGTGGGGAGACCAGGCCGGCGTGCTGGAGACCCTCGTGGTCGATGACGAGGCTCGTGGCGCCGGCGTGGGGCAGGCACTCCTCGGCGCGGCGCGCGAGCATCTTGCCCAGTGCGGCATCCAGGTCATGAAGATCTCGGTCATCGCGGGCAACGAGGACGCCGTGCGCTTCTACCAGCGAGAAGGCGCCGTCGACTTCGTGCAGACGTTGATCATGCCCGTGGTGAAGTGACGAGTGTTGTCAGCGGTCCGGGTCCGCACCTCTGAGTGCCGCCATGCGGTCCGAACCGTCGATGCGTGCCGGGTCGGCGAGGCGGGGGCGCAGCGGCTCAGGCAGAGGTGTGGGACAGCTGCTGGAGGACCTCCACGGCCCGCTCGGCGTCGTCGTAGGGCACGAAGAGGTGGTCGTGGTGGAAACCGGCGACCACATTGCAGCTCAGGCCCGCGTCGGCGAGGGCACGGGAGACGGCCGCGGTCAGTCCCACCGCGGCCAGGGCGGAGTGCACCCGCAGGGTGATCCATCCGGCCACGTAGTCGTACGCCATCCCCGCCGCGTCCGCCTCCGCCTGCGGAACGACGAGGGTCAGGCCCTCCTGTTCGGCGACCGTCACCACAGGGGTGACACCGGAAGGGACACCCCCCTCGGCCATGGTGAAGACATAGTGGCCCGGATTCAGCTCCGGACGCATGCCTCTGAGCAGTGTCTGCAGATCATTCTCGCCGGTCACGGGCCCAGCCTACGGGGCGACCGGCCGCACGCCGGGCAGGCGAGCCGTCACGGTCACGGCGTCGCGGCTCGCCGCGGGTACGGCGGGCGCCGTCCGGGTGGTCGCGGGGACGCCCGGCAGTGCCGTGGTGCGCGGACGGTCAGGAACGCGGCAGCGGGCGTGTCGGACGGGAGGACCGGTCAGCGCGCAGCGCGCCGGGCCGTTCACGCGGCATGCGCCTTTCGGCGGGAATGTGTGCATGAGCATCGTCATGCCGCATGTGCGGCCCGGCGGCGTGGGCTTCGGGCCCTCCTGCCCCGTCAGGGGTGTGCGGGTCTGCCGGCGGTCGTGCCGTCGCTGATGTGCAGGACCGCGTCCACCGCGCCCAGCGTCGCCCGGTCGAGGGGGAAGTAGCCCTGCCTCGGGTGTGTGTCCGTCCGGGTGCGGGCGGACGGGTCCGCGGTGGCCGGTTCCAGGGCCCAGGTGGTGATACGGCTCTGGAGGCGGCCCTCGTGGGTGTCCGGAGCGGGGTCCTGGAGCCCCAGCGTCTCACTGCGGCCCAGGCTGCCGGCGACGCAGACGTACCGCTCGCCCAGCAGAGCGGCCACGATGGCACCGGCACCGGACCACTGCGCGCCCGGGCCCCCCGGGCGCCAGGCACACGCGTTGCGCTGCAGGTGGAAGTTGTGCGTGAAGACCAGCGTCGCGCCCCGTCCCTCCTCGACGGCCCGTATGTCCAGGAGGTTCTGTGCCATGAGGGCGTCGCGGGCGGCGAGCAGGCAGGGTTCCCGGGAACCCGGTTCGAGGGGCTGTGCCGACTGCTTGTGGTAGCGCAGCAGGCCCAGGCCGGCCGTGAGATGTGTTCTGGCCCTGACCCAGTCCTCGCGGGACGTGGCCGCGATCAGTTCCGGGGCGCGTCCGTGGAGCGCGAGGTGCATGTCGTCCGCGATCGACCGCAGTCGCTCCGCGTCGGCCGTGGCGCCGGGTGACATGGCGTGGTCCAGGACCGCCTCCGGCCGGCTCCACCGTGTGTCGTCGCCGGTGAGTGCCGCGAGGTCGAGGTCGAGTCCCAGGTAGTCGCGGGCGTGTTCCAGAAAGGTCCGGGGGCTGGCTGCGCTGAAGTTCTCCAGCGGCGCGTCGAAGCCGTGGAAGGCCAGGCGTTCTTCCGGCGGCCGGTTCCGGTTGTGGTCGCGCATCCAGCTGACCAGCCGCCTGTTGGGATCCTGGTCCCCGAGGCCGTGGGAGAAGCCTTCACGCATGACCGCGTCGAGGTTTCCGGTTCCCTCCTGGACGTAGTCGTTCACGGCGAGGGCCGCCACGCGATCGGTTTCGAGGGCGATCGACCGGAAGCCACGGTCGGCCAGCTGGGCGAACAGTGCGTTGCGGACCCGTCCGAACGCCGGTTCCTGGTGTGTGGGCTCACCGAGCGCCAAGAGGTCGCATGCCGGGGTCACGAAGTCTCGGATGTCCTGACTCATGGACCTCAATCGTATCTTTGAAAGAACGGTTGAGGCTTTGGGAACCCGTTGCGCTCGGATCGCGCTGCCTCGCAGGGGAGAGCTGGGGTAAAGTCTCAACCGGTGATCACCTTGCGACCGACCGATCTCGCGCGCGAACACGGCATCTCGACCCAGGCCGTGCGCAACTACGAGCGGCACGGGTTCATCCCGCCCGCCGAGCGCACGCCCAGCGGCTACCGGATCTACACCGAGGTGCACGCGGCAGCCCTGCGCGCCTACCTCTCGCTGGTCCCGGCGTACGGGTACGCCGCCGCCGGCCAGATCATGAACGCCGTCCACCGGGACGAACGTGACGACGCCCTGACGGTCATCGACCGCGGCCACGCTCAGCTGCTCCGTGACCGGGACACCCTCGAAGCCGTGCGCGCAGCGGTGAACCACCTGACAGCAAGGTCCCCGGCTGCCCCGGACTCCGCAGCGGGTCCCGTCACCCGCACCGTGGGTGAACTCGCGCACCAACTCGACGTCACCCCGGCGACCTTGCGCAACTGGGAAAGCGCCGGCATCCTCACGCCCACCCGGGACCCGGCGACCGGATACCGCGTCTTCCACGCCGACGACATCCGTGACGCCGAGCTGGCACACCTCCTGCGGCGCGGGGGTCATCTCCTCGACCACATCGCCACCGTGGTCCAGCAGATCCGTACGGCCGGTGGCACGGAAGCGCTGGCCGCCTCCCTGGACACCTGGCAACGAAAACTCACCGCCCAGGGCCTCGCCATGCTGCACGCCGCCACACGTCTCAGCGCCTACCTGGCCCACCTCGACAGCGGGAACGGGTAACTCCACCCTTGCCCACCACGCTCCCGGCTCCGCCCGTCGCATCGCGTCTACAGCCCCGCGGCCACCCTGCACCAGGCGTTCCCCCTCGGCCCGACGGACACCGGGCCGAGGGGGGTTCCTGCCGGGGGTTCCTGCCCGGGGGGAAGGCCCGGCAGCCGTCGCAGAGCTCGGGGGGCGGGGCGATCGGCGTCTACGGCCGCGGCGCCGAGCCGGGCGATGGGCGATCGCCCCGGTCCGGACGCGGAGCCGCAGCCTTCCAGGGGGCGGCTCCCGCAGTCTGTTCGTAGAGCCGTCACCTTCTGCCGTGGCGGCCTCCCGCCTTCTGTCGTGGAGCCGCCGCCTCCTGCCGTGGCGTGCCCGTACCTCAGTCGGGGCGTGCCCGTCCTCGCTCGGGGCGTGCCCGTACCCCGGTTATCTCGGTCGGGGCGTGCCCGTCCTCAGTCGTGGTGCGCTCCCTCCTCAGCCGTGACGCCTCGTCGTCCCGCCCCGGCGACGGACCGGCCGAGGGTGTCCGCATCTCCTGGGCTGTCAGCCGAAGGCCCTCTCAGGCGCCGGCGGCAGGGGCCTCGAAGTAGTGCCCCTTGCCGAGGTCTTCGAGGAGGACCGGCTGCGCCGGCTCCCAGTCCAGCAGCTCGCGGGTCAGGGTGCTCGACATCGGGGCGTCGAGGCCGAGGAAGCCTGCCAGCCAGGTGAAGTGTCCGGCCGCGGCCTCGGGGGGCACGGAGGTCACCGGTACGTCGAGGTGCCGGCCGATCACCTCGGCGACGGCACGGATCGTGACGCCTTCCTCCGCGGCACCGTGCAACACCGATCCGGCCGGGGCCCGTTCGACCGCCAGGCGGAAGAGACGCGCGGCGTCGAGACGGTGCACGGCCGGCCAGCGGTTCGCACCGTCGCCGATGTAGGCGGAGACGCCCTTTTCGCGGGCAAGGGCGACCAGCATGGCCATGAAACCGTTGTCCCCCTCGCCGTGACAGGTCGGCGAGAGCCGCACCACGGACGAGCGGATGCCACGCGAGGCGAACCCGAGCACCTCCTGCGCGGTGACGGCCCGGATCGAGACCGGCGAGCCGTCGAACGTGGGCATGTCCCGCTCGGTCGCCACTCGTCCGGGGGCGAGGCCGGCCACGCCGGAGGCGAGGACGAAGGGCCGGCCAGTCCCGGCGAGCGCTTCGCCGAAGGTGTCGACGGCGCGGCGGTCCGCCTCGGCGGCGCCCTGGAAGTCGCCGCTGAAGGCGATGTCGTGCTTGAAGGCGAGGTGGATCACCCCGTCCGACGCGGCGGCCGCGTCCCGCAGGACGTCGAGGTCGTCGACGGTGCCGCGGACGACCTCGACGCCCGCCGCGCCGAGCGCGGCGGCGGAGGCGTCGGACCGGGCGAGCGCGGCGACCTGGTGCCCCGCCTCGACGAGTTCGGGTACGACGGCGGATCCGATCCAGCCGGAAGCGCCGGTGACGAAGATGCGCATGGGAGACCCCCACCACTCGATGTCAGTGACTGTCATAGACGCTACACCTGATGTCAGTCCCTGTCATCACGTAAGATCTCCGTATGGGGAGATGGGAGCCGGACGCGCGCGGACGCCTGGCGAAGGCCGCACTGGCGCTCTACGCCGAGCGCGGGTACGAACAGACCACCGTGGCGGAGATCGCCAAGAGCGCCGGGCTCACCGAGCGGACCTTCTTCCGGCACTACGCCGACAAGCGCGAGGTGCTGTTCGCCGGCGCCGGTGAGCTGGAGGACCTGTTCGTCCGGGAGGTGGCCGGTGCTCCCGGGTCCGCGACGCCGCTCGACGCGCTGGCGGTCGGGCTGGACGCCGTCGCGGAGATGTTCGCCGACCGGCGCGAGTTCGCCCGCCGGCGGCATGCCGTGATCACGGCGAACGCGGAACTCCAGGAACGCGAACTGATCAAGCTCGCCTCGTTGGCGGCGGCGCTCACCGGCACCCTGCGCGGTCGCGGCGTCGCGGAGCCGACCGCGAGTCTCGCCGCCGAGGCGGCGGTCGCCGTCTTCAAGGTCGCCTTCGAACGCTGGATCGCACCGGCCGAGGAACGCCCGATGCGGCAGCTGATCCGGGAGTCGCTGACCGAACTCAAGGCGGTGACCTCGGGCGCCCGGGCGACCGCAGGGCAAGGGTGATGTCCTTGGCGGGACGGGCCGCGGAGGAACGGGTCACCCCCAACTTGACGTTCCGGTAACGATCTCCCCACTATCGGCACACGCTTTCATGGAACATACATACGATCCCCTCCATGAACAGAGCTGTGAAGATCGGCCTGGCCGGTACATGCACCGCGCTGCTCGCCCTCGGGGGAATCGGTACCTACAACATCGTGCATGGTCTGACCTCCGGTTCAGCGGGTGACGACACGACCAAGGAAGCGCGCGGCTTCGACCCCTCGGCGGTGTCGAGTACGCCTCCGTCGGGGGCGGAGGCGGAGAAGCTGACCCGCGCGTTCCTGGACAGCTGGGCCCAGCGGCACCTGGACGGCGCGGCAAGCGACACCGACGGACCGGACACCGCCTCGCAGGCGCTGCGGGACTACGCCGACGGCCTGCACCTGAAGAAGCTGTCGTTCGAACACATCCTGTCCGCGGGACCCTCCTCCGTGACGCGGGGAGCCACCAAGGTCACCTTCGACGTCACCGCCGAGGTCGCGGGCGGTACCTGGAGCTATCCGAGCGCGGTCGCCGTGCGCCAGAGCACGAACGGCCAGCTGGCGGTCCACTGGAACAACTCGGTTCTCTATCCGGGCCTGGGGGAGGGGCAGTCGCTGACCGCGGGCAAGCTGCCTGCCGGCTCGACCGGCGCGAAGGTCGTCGCGAGCGACGGGAAGACCGACCTGTCCCGCTTCGCGTCGCTGCGGGACGTCGTGGCGACGATCGGCAAGAAGGCGAAGTCCACGGGGGGCACTCCGGGAACGGGCGTGGCCGTGGTCGACGGCGGCGGCGCGGGTGTCAAGACGCTGAAGGTCTTCACCAAGGGCCGGCCGGCGATCGTCAGGACCACCATCGACGCCGGCCTCCAGGCGGTGGCCGAGCGCGCCGTGAAGGACCCCCACCTTCAGCAGAAGCCTGCCGGGACCGTGGCGCTCGACTGGCGCAACGGTCACATCCTCGCGCTCGCGCACACGGGCGACGACGGCGACATCGCCATCAACGGCATCAAGTCCCCGGGCTCCACGATGAAGATCATCACGTCGGCGGCCCTCTTCGACAAGGCAGGCCTCACGCCGAACAGTTCCGCACCCTGCACGGACTCCCTGACGGCCAACAGCCAGCTCTTCCACAACGACTCCGGCGTGCGGCCCAACCCGGGCGCCTCCCTCGCGCAGGCGTTCACCGTGTCCTGCAACACCTCCTTCATCAAGGACGGTTTCCACCACCTCGTGCACGACGGCGACGCCTCCGCCCTGCACGACGAGGCCGTGAACGTCTTCGGCATGGGCAGCTGGTCCATCGGCGGCGGTGTCGCCACCACGGACCCGAGCATCCCGGCGGACGTCCAGGGCGGCGACCAGGCGGCCCAGTTCATCGGCCAGGGCAAGGTCACCGCCACGCCCCTGTTCATGGCATCCGTGGCGGCCACCGTCCGCAACACCGGCTTCGAGCAGCCGGTCATCCTGCCGGGCCAGCACCAGGAGCCCGCGCCCCGGCCCATCTCCGCCCGCACGGCAGGCTATCTGCAGTCGATGATGCGCGATGTGGCCACCAGCGGTACGGCGGCTCCGCGACTGGGCGGACTGGTGGGGGTCGGCGCCAAGACCGGCACCGCGGAGGAGGGGGACCACACCAACGGCTGGCTCACCGCGTACGACTCCCGCATCTCGGTCGCGGCCTTGGTCGAAGGCGGCAGCTCCGGGGTGGACTCCGCCGGATACGTGGTCCGGCGGCTGCTGACCGGCAGCTGACGGGGGCGTCGCCCGCGCGAGGGCCGATCCAGGGCTGGGTTCTGGCCCGTGCGCGCGCCGATGAGCGTGCGTACGGGCCCGCCGACTCGGGCGGTGGGCACCGGACTTCGGTCACACCTCAGTCCTCGGCCTCAGCCCTCACCTTTCACCCCTCACCCCTCACCCTTCACCCCGCACCCCGCACCCCCTGTCCCTTCACTCCGTGACGAGGGCGAGGGTGAAGCCGTCGTAGCCCTTGGAACCGACCGTCTGGAGTGTGGTGGCGGTCAACCGGGGGTGTTCCGCGATGAGTTGGGTGAAGCGGCGGACGCCCTGGACGCGGGGGTCGTCGCTGCCCGCGTCGGTGACGGCGCCGTCGCGGACGACGTTGTCGCCGACGATGACACTGCCCGGCCGGGTCAGCTTCAGGGACCACTCCAGGTACTCCGGGTTGGAGGGCTTGTCCGCGTCGATGAAGACCAGGTCGAACGGGCCCGCGTCGTCGGCCGCGAGCCGGGGCAGCGTGTCCTGGGCCTTGCCGACGCGGATGTCGACGACGTGCTCCAGCCCGGCGCGGGCGATGTTGGCGGCGGCGACGGCGGCGTAGTCCGGATCGCTCTCCAGTGTGACCAGGCGGCCGTCCTCCGGCAGGGCGCGCGCGAGCCAGATGGTGCTGTAGCCGCCGAGGGTGCCGATCTCCAGGATCCGGCGAGCGCCCTGGAGCCTGGCGAGCAGGTTCAGCAACTTGCCCTGGTTGGGAGCCACTTGTATCGCCGGGAGCCCGGCTGTGTCGCTGTTCTCGGCAGCCGCGAGCAGGGCGTCGTCCTCCTTCACGAGCAGGCCGTTGAAGTAGTCGTCGACGGCGGTCCACGTCTGCTGAGACACCATGGGTTCCCTTTCGGTACTCACTAAGTTCCGAAAGGGAACGTACTAGAGGGCTCGGGCCGCCTGCCAATGGATTTCCTGAGCCAAAGCAGTTGAGGCGCTGCCTGTGGTGAGGGGGTGTCCTGGGAGACGAACTGCTCGAACGGCACTGGGCCTACAGGGACCAGTGCGCCAAGGAAATGATCACCCGCGGGCCCACCCTGACGGAGGACGGGGAGACGCCCACCGGCAGTGTGCACATCGTCGACCTGCCGGACTCCGCGGCCGCCAGGGACTTCGCCTCCGACGCCGACCTCGCGGTAGCGCCGTCAAGAGGGCTCGTGCCGTGTCCGCGTCCGGTGCCCGCACCAGCGCGGCCGTGCCGAGCCGGGCGGCGCCGTCGTCGGACAGCAGCGGCCCGTACGCGGTCAGCTCGTCCTGGCCCGGCGATAGCTCCAGGGCCGGTGCGACACGCGGGCGCGCAGTGTGGCGGCGGCGGCGTCGCCGAGCGAGTCCGCACGCGTGCGCAGCCCGGCGTGGACGACCCGGAGGTCCTCGACGTCGGAGTACCGGCGGCGCCGGCCGGTCGCCGACTGTGGACGTCAGCGATCACCGGGCTCAGCGCGGCGGCCTCGCGTTCCCGGGCGCGGCGACCGGCAGGGCCGGCGCCGGGGCGTCGCCGGACACTTCCGGGGTCCGGCCGGTGGGATGGCCGAAACGGTCCGCGCCCGCCCACCCGCTCTTCGGCTTCCTGCTGCACTGAGAGGGCCCGTGCCGCGGTTCCGTCGGGTGCTGCCCACGTTGCTCCGCCGATCCCGGCCGGCCAGCCGTGTCCGTCCCGGCGTCGGCCCCGACGGCATCGCCGCGCTCGCCGCCCGGCGCGCTGCGCCCCGCCGCCCCTGCTCGCGGAACTTCCCCTCTTTGGTGACGAAGGGCCCGGTCCGGGGGTCCGGGCTATGCATGGGCATACGGAATGATGCATACTCTTCCTATGTCCAAGGTCCTCACTTCCCTTCCGGTCGGCGAGCGCGTCGGTATCGCCTTCTCCGGCGGCCTCGACACCTCGGTCGCCGTCGCGTGGATGCGCGACAAAGGTGCCGTCCCGTGCACCTACACCGCCGACATCGGCCAGTACGACGAGCCCGACATCGCCTCGGTGCCCGGCCGCGCGACGACCTACGGTGCGGAGATCGCGCGCCTGGTCGACTGCCGCGCGGCCCTGGTCGAGGAGGGGCTGGCCGCGCTCGCCTGCGGCGCGTTCCACATCCGCTCGGGCGGCCGTGCCTACTTCAACACCACCCCCCTCGGCCGCGCCGTCACCGGGACCCTCCTGGTCCGGGCGATGCTCGAGGACGACGTACAGATCTGGGGCGACGGCTCCACCTTCAAGGGCAACGACATCGAGCGGTTCTACCGCTACGGCCTGCTCGCCAACCCCCACCTGCGCATCTACAAGCCGTGGCTGGACTCCGACTTCGTGACCGAGCTGGGCGGCCGCAAGGAGATGTCCGAGTGGCTGCTCGCGCACGGACTGCCGTACCGCGACAGCACGGAGAAGGCGTACTCGACCGACGCCAACATCTGGGGCGCCACACACGAGGCCAAGACCCTGGAGCACCTGGACACCGGCATCGAGACGGTCGAGCCGATCATGGGTGTGCGGTTCTGGGACCCCTCGGTCGAGATCGCCCCCGAGGACGTGACGGTCGGCTTCGACCAGGGCCGTCCGGTGACGATCAACGGCAAGGAGTTCGCCTCGCCGGTCGAGCTGGTCATGGAGGCCAACGCCATCGGCGGCCGGCACGGCCTCGGCATGTCGGACCAGATCGAGAACCGGATCATCGAGGCCAAGAGCCGTGGCATCTACGAGGCGCCCGGCATGGCGCTGCTGCACGCGGCGTACGAGCGGCTGGTCAACGCGATCCACAACGAGGACACCCTCGCCCAGTACCACAACGAGGGCCGCAAGCTCGGCCGCCTCATGTACGAGGGCCGCTGGCTGGACCCGCAGGCGCTGATGATCCGGGAGGCGCTGCAGCGCTGGGTCGGCGCGGCGGTCACCGGCGAGGTGACGCTGCGGCTGCGGCGCGGTGAGGACTACTCGATCCTCGACACCACGGGCCCCGCGTTCAGCTACCACCCGGACAAGCTGTCCATGGAGCGGACCGAGGACTCCGCGTTCGGTCCGTCGGACCGGATCGGCCAGCTGACCATGCGCAACCTCGACATCGCGGACTCCCGCGCGCGGCTGGAGCAGTACGCGGGCCTCGGCATGGTCGGCACCGAGCACCCGGCCCTGATCGGCGCGGCCCAGGCGGCCTCCACCGGTCTGATCGGCGCCATGCCCCAGGGCGGCGCCGAGGCGATCGCCTCCCGCGGGGAGGTCTCGGAGGAGGACGCCGTCCTGGACCGTGCCGCGATGGAGTCCGGCACGGACTGACCCCGCCAACCGGTCACCCGCCCTTGGACGGCGGGCCCCGTCGGTTCCCCACCGGCGGGGCCCGTCGTCGTACGACGACAGGGGCCCGGCCCACTCTCGTACCCTGTGTCCCGTGCCGTCCCCCCGTCTGCAACGCGTCGCCGTCCTCGTCCTCGAAGGCGCGAAGCCGCTCGACGTCGGGATTCCCGCGCAGGTCTTCACGACGCGGGCCAGCATGCCGTACGAGGTGCGGGTGTGCGGGGCGGCGCCCGGGCTGGTGGCGGGCGGCGACGGGCTGTCGTACCACGTCGCCCACGGCCTGGACGCCCTCGCGTGGGCGGACATCGTGTTCATCCCCGGGTACCGGTTTCCCGACCGTGAGGACCCGCCGCGGTCCGTCGTCGACGCGCTGCTCGCCGCCCACGCGCGGGGCACGCGGCTCGCCGCCATCTCGACGGGGGCCTTCGCGCTCGCGGCCACGGGCCTGCTCGACGGCAGGCGCGCGACGACGCACTGGCATTACGCGCGGGCCCTCGCGGCGAAGCACCCGCTCGTCCGGGTCGACGAGAACGTCCTCTTCGTCGACGAGGGCCGGGTGCTGACGTCGGCGGGCGCCGCCTCCGGCATCGACCTGTGCCTGCACATCCTGCGCACGGACCTCGGCATCGCCGTGTCGAACCACGCGGCGCGGCGCCTGGTCGCCGCCCCCTACCGCAGCGGAGGCCAGGCCCAGTACGTGCCGCGCAGTGTGCCCGAGCCGCTCGGCGAGCGGTTCGCCGCGACCCGCGAATGGGCCCTGCACCGCCTCGGTGAGCACCTCACCCTCACGGTGCTCGCCCGGCACGCCGCGGTCTCACCGCGCACGCTCTCCCGGCGCTTCGTCGAGGACACCGGGTACACGCCGATGCAGTGGGTGATGCGCGCCCGCGTCGACCTGGCCCGCGAACTGCTCGAGCGTTCGGAGCGCAGCATCGAGCAGATCGCCGCCGACGTCGGCCTCGGCACCGGTACGAATCTGCGGACGCACTTCCAGCGGATCCTCGGCACCACCCCGAGCGAGTACCGGCGGACCTTCACGCAGGGCGAGTAGCCGAGGCGACCGGCGCGGTGGCCGGCGGCTGGCGCGATCCTTGCGAACCATGGCGCTCGCGACATGGTCATGAGCGCCGGCGGCACGCGACGCTGGTGGCGCGCCGAAGGAACCGTCAGACGCCGGCGCAGGCCCGCAGGAACCCAAGGGACACCACTCATGACTCGCATCGCCATCAATGGTTTCGGTCGTATCGGACGCAATGTGCTGCGCGCACTGCTCGAACGCGGCAGCACCCTGGAGGTCGTCGCCGTCAACGACCTCACGGAACCCGCCACCCTCGCACGGCTGCTCGCCTACGACACCACAGCCGGCCGGCTCGGCCGCCCCGTGACCGTCGACGGGAACGCCCTCGTCGTCGACGGCCGTCGCATCACCGTCCTCGCCGAGCGCGAGCCCGCGCAGTTGCCGTGGGCCGAACTCGGTGTGGACATCGTCCTCGAGGCGACCGGCCGCTTCACATCGGCGAAGGCCGCCCGCGCCCACCTCGACGCCGGGGCGCGCAAGGTGCTCGTGAGCGCGCCGTCCGAGGGAGCCGACGTCACGCTCGCGTACGGGGTCAACACCGACGCGTACGACCCGGCCCTGCACACGATCGTCTCGAACGCCTCCTGCACCACCAACGCGCTCGCCCCGCTGGCCGCCGTGCTGGACGAACTCGCCGGGATCGAGCACGGGTTCATGACGACCGTGCACGCCTACACGCAGGAGCAGAACCTGCAGGACGGTCCGCACCGGGACGCCCGCCGGGCCCGCGCAGCCGCCGTCAACATCGTGCCGACCACGACGGGCGCGGCGAAGGCGATCGGTCTCGTGCTGCCGAACCTCGACGGCAAGCTGTCGGGCGACTCCATCCGGGTGCCCGTTCCGGTGGGCTCGATCGTCGAACTCAACACGACCGTCGCACGCGAGGTGACCCGCGACGACGTGCTGGCCGCCTACCGCACCGCGGCCCAGGGCGCACTCGCCGGCATCCTGGAGTACTCGGACGACCCGCTCGTGTCCTCCGACATCACCGGCAATCCGGCTTCCTCGATCTTCGACTCCGCCCTCACCCGCGTCGACGGCCGTCACGTCAAGGTGGTCGCCTGGTACGACAACGAATGGGGCTTCTCCCACCGCGTGATCGACACCCTCGAACTCCTCGCCGCGCGCTGACCACGGACGCCACACGTCGACCGGAACCCCGGAGCCCGAGAACGCCGAGGTCAGCGGCTTGAAGTAGTGGCAACACCCCGGGTGTCGTAGGGAAAGCCCCCCATCCGGTCCGGTGACTGGCTGGCTGTTTTGGGTGAACGGGCGTGCAGAGACTCGACGGCATGACGTTTTCCCCTCACGCCTCCGTCGCTGCCGAGGTGCCGGCCGCCCGTTCCCGTCCGTCCGGATCCGCAGCCGGCAGCGACTTCGCCCGGCTGTCCCGGCGTATCGCCGAGGCGGGTCTGCTGAAGCGGCGACCCGGTTACTACACGGCACGGCTCGGTCTGGTGATCGCGCTGACGGTGGCGGGCTGGGGAACCTTCCTCGCGCTCGGCGACACCTGGTGGCAGCTGGCGGTGGCGGCCTTCCTGGCGTTCCTGTTCGGCCAAGTCGCCCTGGTGGCCCATGACCTGGCGCACCGGCAGGTGTTCCGGCGCGGCCGGCCGAGTGAGACATGGGGCCGGCTCTTCGGCAATCTCGGGATCGGCATGAGCTACGGCTGGTGGATGAACAAGCACACCCGCCACCACGCCAACCCCAACCACGAGGAACTCGACCCCGATGTCGCCCCGGACATCCTCGTGTGGTCCACCGCCCAGGCCCGCGGCAGCCGTGGTCTGGCCCGTCTCATCGGCGGCCACCAGGCGTGGCTGTTCTTCCCGCTGCTGACCCTGGAGGGCTTCAACCTGCACGTCGCGAGTGTGCGCGCGCTGCGCTCGCCGGCCATGAAGCACCGGCTGCTGGAAGGCGGTCTGCTCTTCCTGCACCTCGTCGCGTACGTCTCCGCCCTCTTCCTGGTGCTCCCGCCCGGCAAGGCGGTGGCGTTCCTCGCCGTGCACCAGTGCCTCTTCGGTGTCTACCTCGGCTGCACCTTCGCACCGAACCACAAGGGCATGCCCACGTTCAGCGGTGACGAACGGCCCGACTTCCTGCGCCGCCAGGTCCTCACCTCCCGCAACGTACGCGGCGGCCGGTTCACCGATGTGATGCTCGGCGGGCTCAACTACCAGATCGAGCACCACCTGTTCCCGAGCATGCCCACACCCCATCTGCGGCGGGCCCAGGTCGTCGTCCGCGCGTACTGCGCGGAGATCGGCGTGCCGTACCACGAGACCGGCCTGATCCGGTCCTACCGCGAGGCCCTGACACACATGCACCGAGTGGGAGAACCGATCAGGCGGCAGCGCAAGGCATCCTGACGGCAGCCCCTGAGCCCGGACATCCGCCGACGGCCCGTCGTCCGCCGGGGGCCCGCCTCAGCCCGCGAGCAGCATCGCGAGCTCCACGACACCGAGCAGCGCGAGGTACGCCCAGGCATGGGCACGGTCCGGGATCCGGGGCGGCCGGCGCCGCAGCACCGCGATGACGGGCAGGGCACCGACGAGCAGCGCCCCGGCGGCGCGGAGATCGACGAGACCGACCAGGTGCGGAGGTGTGTCTCCGGTGACGGCGACGGTGTCCGTGCCGGTCAGTGAGAACGCGGTGGCGGGGAGGGCGATGGCGAGGGTGAGGGGGTTGGCCAGTGCGGTCGCCACCCGCATCGGGTGTCCGGCGCGTCGTAGGGCGGGGACCGTCATGACGCTGCCGCCCACGCCGAGGAAGGCCGCCACCGCGCCGATCGGCGCGCCGAGGACGGCCGGCAGGGACCGGGGCACCTCGCGGATCACCCCCGTCCGAGCCGCGCGGGCTCGCCCCACCTCTCCTGGGGCCTGAGCCTCGCGGGTCTGCCCCGGCTGACTCGCGCCGCTCTCCTCGGCCGGTCCGCGCCGCCGCACGAAGCCGGGGCGCAGGAGCAGGTCGACGATGGTGAGAGCGATGTACGCGACGAAGCCCCAGTGGGCCTGGCCGGCCGGGGCGTGGCGGGTGGCGAGCGCACCGGCCGCGGCCCCGACCGCCAGCAGAAGCAGCAGCGTGCCGCTGCCGCGCAGGGCGGACAGGACGCGCCGGGGCGTGACGGCGGTGGCGAACCCCGCGTTCACCAGCATCACCAGGGCCGACGTTGCGGTCGCCACCCGTATCGCGTCCGCGCCGAGCGCCGTGTCCGCCCACACCACCACCGGGACCGCGACGAAGCCTCCGCCGAACCCGAACAGGACCGTCGTGACCCCGGTGAGAAGTCCGATGCCAAGAAGCGCCAAGTCGTTCACAGGGCCACCTCACCAGCCGAGACGGGTGTCCCGCATGCGATGCCCGGCACGGTTCCTTCGAGACTCGGCCCCTACAGTGGCCGCGTGAAGAACGTCTCCCTGGACGACCTCGACCATCTGGACCGGGCCGTCCTGCCCCTCGGCACCGACTACCCGTCCGGCCATGTCCTCGACTGGCACCAGCACCGGCGCGCGCAGTTCCTGTACGGCGCGACGGGCGTGATGGTCGTCGACACTCCCGAGGGCACCTGGACCGTTCCGCCGGAGCGGGCGGTGCTGATCCCGGCCACCACCCGGCACCGGGTCCGCATGCTGGAGGTGAGCACCCGCAGCCTCTACATCGAGCCGGACGCCGTGCCCTGGTGGCCGGCCACCTGCACGGTCGTGGACGTGCCGCCGCTGCTGCGCGAACTCCTCCTGGCCGCCTTCGAGTTCGAGGCCGACTACGATCTATCCGGCCGGGAAGGCTGCGTCGTGGCACTCCTCCTGCACGAGATCGCCGCGCGCACCCCGCTCCCGTTCCACGTGGCGATCCCCGCCGCCGCCGACCTCGCAATGATCTGCCGGGAGTATCTGGCCGCCCCGGACGCCGGCGTCACCAACACGGTATGGGCCGCGCGGACCGCCCTGAGCGAACGTGCCTTCACCCGGCGTTTCCGCGCCGAGACCGGCGAGAGTCCGGCGGTCTGGCGCACCCGCGCACGGCTGCTCGCCGCCGTGCCGCTGCTGCGTACGGCCTCGGTCACCGAGGTCTCCGGCCGCCTCGGCTACGCCTCTCCCGCCGCGCTGACCGCCGCCTTCACCCGCGCTTTCGGCATGCCTCCGTCCCGTTTCACCGCGAGCACGGTCGACGTGGGGGGCGGGCACTGACAGGAGAACGTTCGGCGCGCACGACCACCCGGGTGCGTAAGTGGAGCGTGTTGTGTCACTCGCTCTGCGTGACCAGTCCGGCGTCGGGGCGCGCCGCCCGCACCTCATCACCCCCCTCCGCTCCCGATATCTCCGCACGCACCGCTCGTCACGCCGTCCCCGGCGGAGAACAATGTCTCCCAGAGGCAGACGGACCGCCGGGAGGCGTCATGAGCACATCAGCTGAGCCAAGGGTGTCCGGCCTCGAGGTCCGGTCCATCGACTACGTCCCCCTGGACGAGCGGCACGGCAAGCTCTGGCACCTGGGCCCGCTGTGGTTCATGTCCAACGCCCAGATCGCGACGCTGGCCGTGGGGCTGATCAGCATCACCGAGGGCGGCAACCTGATCTGGTCCCTGCTGGCCATCGTCGCCGGCACCGTCATCGGCACCTTCTTCATGGCCTTCCACTCGGCACAGGGACCCCAGCTCGGCCTGCCGCAGATGATCCAGTCGCGCCCCCAGTTCGGTTACGTCGGCGCCCTCCTGGTGTGGCTCTTCGCCTATGTGCAGTACGCGGGGTTCAACGTCTTCAACAGCATCCTCGCCGCGGACTCCCTGCACACCACCCTGCACGGCGGCGTCAAACTGTGGGTGGTCGTGGTCACCGTGGTCGCGCTCGTCATCGCGCTGGTCGGCTACGACGTCATCCACAAGGCCGAGCGGTTCCTGACGTACACCTTCCTGGTCATCTTCGGCATCTTCACGGTCGGGGTCCTCGTCACCCTGCACTATCCGGCGGGCTCCTTCGACCTCGGCGCCTTCAAATGGACCCCGTTCCTCGCCCAGTTCGGCGTGGTCGCCGGCTACCAGATCAGCTGGGCCATCTACGTCTCCGACTACTCGCGCTATCTCCCGCCCGATGTGACGGTCCGCAAGACCTTCTACTGGACGTACTTCGGCTCCGCGCTCGGCGGCATCTGGCTGATGGTCCTCGGGTCGCTGCTGGCCGCCTGGGCGGGCGCGAACTTCGACACCATCACCTCGATCAACGCGGCCGGCGACAAGGTGTTCGACGGCTTCGGCGCGATCGTGCTGCTGTTCTCCGCCCTGGGCCTGGTGTCCGTCACCGCGCTGAACATGTACGGCGGTTCGCTGACCCTCATCAGCGGCATCGACTCGTTCAAACGGGTCCGGCCGACGCTGGCCGTACGACTGCTCACCCTGGGCCTGACCGCGGCGCTCTCCCTCGTCGGAGCACTGGCCGCGACCGCCAACTTCCTCGCGAACTTCAACAACTTCCTGCTGCTGGTGCTCTACCTGTTCATCCCGTGGACCGCCGTGAACCTGATGGACTACTACGTCGTACGCCGCGGGCACTACGCCATCGCCGAGATCTTCAACCCGCACGGCATCTACGGCCGGTGGGGCTGGCACGGCATCATCTCCTACCTGGTCGGGTTCGCCGTCATGATCCCCTTCTTCTCCGTCGGCACCCTCTACGTCGGCCCGGCCGCCAAGGCGCTGGGCGGCGCCGACATCTCGCTGTTCATCGGCCTTCCGGTCTCCGCGCTGCTGTACTGGTGGCTGACCCGCTCGATCGACGTGGCCGCCGAGACGCGCATTGCCCAGGCCGAGGCGGAGGCGCTGGAACAGGCGGCACACGAACACCGCGAGCCCTGACCACGTGCTCCGCGCCGTCGACTACCTGGCGAACAGTCGGCTGCTCCGGCGATCAGCCGTCGGAAACATTCGCCGGACCGATCGTAGGAGACCGGCGGGTCCTCTTCCCGTGATCGACGACCCCTCCTCCCTTCCGGCGCTGCCGTAGCCGGTGCGCCCAGACGCCCGCATCCGCCGAGGCGCGGGTCTTCGTCCCCCGGGGGGTGCCTCCGCGGGCCGTCGCGGCGATCGCCGGCACCGCCTTGCGGGGCGTGAGCGGATCACGGGGGGATCGTCGAGAGGCATGCCACCCTCGGGCGGTGGAGCCCGAGGCCGTGGCCCGCGTCCTCGCCGCCGGCCTCACCCAGGGCGGGCCCGGCGGCGTCGCCACCGGCGAGACCGCCATGGCCCACGCCGGCCCCGCCGCACGTGCCGGTCGCCTGGGCGATGGCCCTCCTCGTCCTCCTGCGCGCCGCCCCCACCGTCACCTGGCTGGGCGGCTGCACACTGCTGCCGGCCAAGGCCGGGCCGTTACTGCAGAGGCCCGGGTGCGTGGTGCGTCCGGCCGTGAGGACGGGCCTCGTACTGATCGGGTTCGGCCTGGTCGTCGCGACCACGGCGGACTGACCCGCTCACACCACGCGCCGCCCGCGTCCGGCGGGGACCGGCAGGGGATCCCCGGAAGGGCTAATAGATGCGACAAATGGGTACTTTTCGTAAAGGTAGACGCAGGCGACACGCGAGTGTCGTCAGCCCGCCTCGGGGGTTCCGACCAGCACGTTCGTGGGCTCGGCGAGCGTCGGCTGCTGGTCCTCTGCTCTGGTCGAAGGGATGCCGGACATGAACGAGGACACGAGGAGCCTCCACCCGGAGCGGCCACGCGCGGACAACCCGCGCCCGGCGGTAGCGGGCGACCCGGCACCGCTGGGCCTGGCCGGCTTCGCCCTGACGACGTTGCTGCTCTCGATCGTCAACACCCACCTGCTGACGGAGACCGCCGCCGTCGTGCCGGTGCTGGGCCTGGCCCTGTTCTACGGTGGCCTCGCCCAGTTCGCCGCCGGTCTGTTCGAGTTCCGCCGCGGCAACACGTTCGGCGCGACGGCGTTCGTGTCGTACGGGGCCTTCTGGCTGACCTACTGGTGGATCACGCCGCGCCTGGCGCTCGCCGGTGGCGCTCACAACGCGCTCGGGCTGTTCCTGCTCGGGTGGGCGATCTTCACGGCCTACATGGCCGTCGCCGCGCTGCGGGTCAACCTCGGCGTCCTGCTGGTACTGGTGCTGTTCACGCTCACCTACCTCTTCCTGGCCATCGGCGCCTTCCAGACGGGAGCGGAGCCGCACGCCATGACCCAGGTGGGCGGATGGTTCGGCATCGCCACGGGACTCGTCGCCTGGTACACGTCGGCGGCGACCGTCATCAACGAGTCCCACGGCCGCACCCTCCTGCCCGTCAGACCCCGTCAGCCCGGCGCGGCCCCGCCGCCTCGGGACGAGCGCCCCGTCTGAGACGCCGCGCGGGGAGTCGCCGGTGCGGTGGGTGTCCCGCGGCTCCAGGCGTTCGGGACCGCCTGCCACGCGCTCGACGGCCAGTCCGGGTTGCCGCGCGAGGCGCGCAGGAGCCTCGGTACCAAGCCGTCGTCGCGGAGGAGCAGGTGCACGCTCGCCGGTGAAACGGAGGGCCGTGCGCGCCTGCCGCCAGGTGCCGCGAGGGCGTTCGCGGCATCCCACGCCTCAGGTTTCCGCGGACTTTTCCCTCGCCCATGTCACAGACGGCAGGGCTGTCTCGTCTCAGATTCCGGAGAACGGCACGGAATCAAGGAGGCGATGGGGATGCGGGTGGTCCTGGCGGAAGGAGCCGGGGTTCCTCCGGCGGGGTGCGCGGGCTTCGGACAGGTGCCCGCGTGAGCCGGGTCGAGGAGTTCGAGCAACTGCGGCCGCTGCTGTTCTCCATCGCCTACCGCATCCTGGGCAGCGTGACCGAGGCCGAGGACGCGGTCCAGGAGACCTGGCTGCGCTACGACCTCTCCCCGACCCGGCCCACATCGGCCAGGGCGTTCCTCTCGGCCACGGTCACCCGGATCTCGGTCGACGTGCTGCGCTCGGCCCGTGTGCGGCGCGAGGAGTACGTCGGGCCGTGGTTCCCCGAGCCACTGCTCACCGACCCCTACCAGGATCCGGAGCACGCGGCGGAGCTCGCCGACTCCCTGTCGATGGCGTCCCTGCTCCTGCTGGAGCGGCTCACCCCCCTCGAACGGGCGGTCTTCGTCCTGCGTGAGGTGTTCGCCTTCGGCTTCCCCGAGATCGCCTCGGCGGTGGGACGCTCCGAGTCGGCCTGCCGCCAGCTCGCCGTACGCGCACGCCGTCACATGGAGGCGGGCAGGCCCCGGTTCGAGGCCGACCGCAAGGAACGCGAGGAACTCGCTGAACGGTTCTTCGACGCCTTGAAGGACGGCGACGTCGACGCGCTGCGGGACCTGCTCGCCGCCGACGTCCAGCTGATCGCGGACAGCGGCGGCAAGGCCCCGCAGTGGTCCGGTGGACTCTTCGGCGCCGACCAGGTGTCCCGCATGCTCGCCATGCTCCTCCCACCGTTCGCCGTAATCGGCGGCGTCATGGCGCCACACCAGGTCAACGGTCAGCCCGGCGCGGTCTTCCGCGACCGCGACGGCAAGATCGTCAACACCTGGACACTCGACATCCTCGACGGGCGGATCCAGACGATCCGCACGGTCAGCAACCCCGACAAGCTCACTCACATGGGTCCCGTCGCGGACGCCTGGGCCCTCCTGCGCGCCACACACCAGGCTCGCCTGGACATGGGCTTCCAGGAACCCGCGGACCTGTTCACCACGCACGAGCACGCACCGGAAGCAGATCAGGAGAATCGGACATGACCAGGGTCGGCATCATCATCGGCAGCACCCGCCCCGGCCGCAACGGCGACCGGGTGGCCGCATGGGTACGGCACTTGGCGGCCGGACACGCGGGCGACACCGCCGACTTCGAGCTCGTGGACCTGAACGACCACGCGCTGCCGCTGCTCGACGAGGCGGTACCGGCGCGTATGGCACGGGGCGGACGGCCGCACACCCGGCGGTGGGCGGAGCGGATCGGCTCGTACGACGCCTTCGTCGTCGTCACGCCCGAGTACAACACCGCCCCGCCGGCCGCCCTGACCAACGCCATCGACTACCTCTACGAGGAGTGGGGCGGAAAACCCGTCGGCTACGTCGGATACGGCGTCTTCGGCGCGGTCATGGCCATCCAGAAGCTGCGCGCCCAGGCGGGTGTTCTGCGCATGGCCGACATCGGACCGCAGGTGGCGCTGACGCTGCGCGAGGACTTCGAGAACTTCACCGAGTTCCGTCCGCGGGAGCTGCACGTGTCCGAAGTGCACGGGCTGGTCGAGGAGTTGCTGAGCTGGGCGCAGGCGCTGGCCCCGCTGCGCGCGCAGTACCAGGCCGCGGTCTGAACGGCCCCCGGCCCGGTCACAAGGGGATGGAACCCGAGGCGCTCACCGTGACGTTGTCGCGGGCGCGCACCCGTACGAGGAGGAGTCGTATGCCCACAGAGGAGACCACTCGCAACAAGGAGCTCTCCCGCCGCTTTCACGACGCCGTGAACAGCGGCGATCCGGAGACGATCTCGAAGGCGATCGATGAGTTCGTCGCGCCGGACGTGCTCTTCCACGCGCCGGTACCGATGGGCATGACGGGGGTGCAGGCGCTCAAACAGGTGTGGACGGTGCTGCTCGGCGCGTTCCCCGACATCCACGTCGCGGTCGAGGATGTGATCGCCGAGGGGGACAAGGTCGTGGCGAGGAACACGGTGACCGGGACCCACCGGGGTGAATTCCGTGGTGTGCCGCCGACCGGCAGGTCCGTCACCTACGGCGAGATCTTCATCTTCCGTTTCCAGGGCGGCCGGATCGCCGAGATCTGGGGCGTCGTCGATCTCTTCTCCCAGATGCGGCAACTGGACACCCGGTGATCCACACCGAGTCGACGGGCGAACTCGTCGCCATGGCCGGCGATCCCGGCGCTCGCGTCGGGATCGCCGCGTTCCATGCCCTGGCCTGTGACCGGTGCAGGGGCGACACCTGCGCACCGGGTCCGGACCGGGTCCTCGAACCCGCACTGCACCACCTGGCGGCAGACCCCGACCCGCCCGCGTTCAGCGGTGGCTCAGCACGTTGACCACCCGGCCGTTGGGATCACGGACGAAGAAGCGCCGCACACCCCATTCCTCGTCCCGCAGGGGATGAACGATCTCCGCGCCGCTCTCCCGCACGACCGCGTAGACGGCGTCGACGTCATCCACTTCGACGCTCATGTCGGGCTCGACCGGGGCGGTCTTGTCGCGGGTCATGAAGCTGACCTGCGCCGCCGGCGAGGAAGGGGAGGCGAGCGTCATGATCCAGCCATGGTTCATGACCTCCTCGAACCCCAGGAGGCCGTAGAACTCCCGGCTCTCCTGCACGGCTTCCGACCGGACCACGGGCATGACACGGCGAACGGACATCGACGTACTCCAGGTGAGAACGGGCGATCAGACACCGGCTCGACGGCTGTCCGCACCGCGCGCTCCGGTGTCAGCGCGTGGACGGAGGCCGCCGGCCGCCGACGGGCGAGAGGTGCCGTGCCGGGCGTCGCGGACCCGGGCTGATCCAGACGAAACCCCCTAGCCGTGGTCGGCGAGGGCTTCCAGCATGGTCTGTGCGGTGACCGTCGCGTCGTAGTCCTCGCTCACGCCCGGAACGAGGATGATGTCCCCCTCGATGTGCCGGGAGCGCAGGTGCGCGATGGCCTGGTACGCGTCGGAGTCCCACCAGGCCCGTGCCTGGTCGATCGACGGGAAGCCGATCACGACGACATGCCCGGGCCAGGAGCCCTCCTTCACCTCGTGCGAAGCGCCGTGCACGAGGAACCGGCCGCCGTACGGCTCGAAGGTGGCGGTGACCCGGGCGATGTACTCGGCGATCTCCGGGTGGGGGGCGGCTTCCTGAAGGTGGGCTATCGCGTAGGCGGACATGGGGTCCTTCCGGGTCGGTCGGCTGCTGATGTCCCACATCCTGCCGTCTGGGGGCGCCGGGGGCGATCACTTTCCAGGTAATGCGGGCCGGGGGAGGGCGGGTCGCAGCTGCATGCGCGTGACGCGAACGTACGGCGCGGAGGCGGGAGTTGTTTCATCGGCACGGCACGGCACGGCTCGCACGGCTCGGCACGGCAGGCCCTGGCCGCCCCGGGCGGAGATCGCGTCCGACGAGGCGGGCAGCGGGGAGGCCGTCGTTCGAGTGCCGTGTCCACCGGGCCGCGCGTCCGGGGCCACTGGTGCCCCGAGAGCCGGAAGGCGATCAGCACGAGCGCCCGGAACCGCACGACCCCCCGGGTGAGGTGCCAGGGCTTTTCCTGTGAGGGCGGCGAGAACGGGGCGGTGCCGCCGCCGGCCGCCCCGGACACGCTGTCCCTCTCCCTCTCCCTCTCCCGCGCCCTCGCGCCGAACACCAGCAGGGCACGGGCCGAGGCCGTCTCGGTTCGCCGCCCGGCAGGCGCTGCGCCGCCGGCTCACCACCGATACGACCGATACCGCCGACACCCCGGTCCTGCGCCCATCCGTGCACCGCGTGTGCTCGCCCATCCCTGCCCGCCAGTCCCGCGGGCGGTCGTCGCCCCCGGTGTCGCGGGTGCCGCGGGGGCCAGATCCAGCCACCGGTGCCATATCCCGGCCAGCTCCCTGACAAGGTGTTTTACAGTGGCTGGCGTCAGTTTCCGGCGATAACACCTGTGAGGAATGCGCGAACATGCCGACTGAAACACTTGAGTTTCAGGTAGAGGCCCGTCAGCTGCTGCAGCTGATGATCCACTCGGTCTACTCGAACAAGGATGTCTTCCTGCGGGAGCTCGTCTCCAACGCCTCCGACGCGCTGGACAAGCTGCGTCTCGAGAAGCTGCGGGACGACTCGCTGGACGCCGACGTGTCCGATCTGCACATCGAGATCGACGTCGACAACGACGCCCGCACCCTCACCGTGCGGGACAACGGCATCGGGATGTCGTACGACGAGGTCGGGCAGCTCATCGGCACGATCGCCAACTCCGGCACCGCGAAGTTCCTCCAGGAACTGCGCGAGGCCAAGGACGCCGCCGGGGCGGAGGGGCTCATCGGCCAGTTCGGCGTCGGCTTCTACTCCGGCTTCATGGTGGCCGACGAGGTCACCCTGGTGACCCGGCGCGCCGGCGAGAGCCAGGGCACCCGCTGGACGTCGCGCGGCGAGGACACGTACACGCTGGAGCCGGTCGACGACGCGCCGCAGGGCACCTCGGTCACCCTCCACCTGAAGCCCGCCGACCCGGAGAACCAGCTCCACGACTACACCTCCCCGTGGAAGATCCGGGAGATCGTCAAGCGGTACTCGGACTTCATCACCTGGCCGATCCGGATGGTCCCGGAGAGCTCTGCCGGCCAGGGCGACGAGGCACCCGGGCCCGAGACGCTGAACTCGATGAAGGCCCTGTGGGCGCGCTCGCGCGACGAGGTGTCCGACGACGAGTACCACGAGCTGTACAAGCACATCGCCCACGACTGGCGCGACCCGCTGGAGACGATCCGGCTCCAGGCCGAGGGCACCTTCGAGTACCAGGCCCTGCTGTTCCTCCCCGAGCACGCGCCCCACGACCTGTTCACCCGGGACTTCAGGCGCGGCCTGCAGCTCTACGTCCGGCGTGTGCTGATCATGGACGAGTGCGAGGCGCTGCTGCCGCCGTACCTCCGCTTCGTCAAGGGCGTCGTCGACGCGGCCGACCTCTCGCTCAACGTCTCCCGTGAAATCCTCCAGCAGGACCGCCACATCGAGATGATCCGGCGACGCCTGACGAAGAAGGTCCTGTCCACGGTCAAGGACATGATGACCAAGGACCAGGAGCGATACGCCACGTTCTGGCGGGAGTTCGGCACCGTCCTGAAGGAGGGACTGGTCACCGACACGGAGAACCGCGACGCCGTCCTCGCCCTCGCGTCCTTCGCGAGCACGCACCACGACACCGAGCCGACCACGCTCAGCGGTTACGTGGAACGAATGAAGGACGGGCAGGAGGACATCTACTACCTCACCGGCGAGTCCCGGCAGAGCATCGAGAACTCCCCGCACATGGAGGCCTTCCGTGACCGGGGCATCGAGGTGCTGCTGCTCACCGACGCCGTCGACGAGGTGTGGGCCGACGCCGTCGGCGAGTACGAGGGCAAGAAGCTGCGGTCCGTGGCCAAGGGACAGATCGACCTCGACGCCACGGGCGAGGACAAGGGCGACGGCGAGCGGGAGAAGCGGAGCGAGGAGTACGCCGGGCTGCTCGACTGGATGAAGGAGCAGCTGGACGAGGACATCAAGGAGGTGCGCCTTTCCTCCCGCCTCACCGTCTCCCCGGCCTGTGTCGTCTCCGACGCGAACGACCTCACACCGGCGCTGGAGAACATGTACCGCGCGATGGGCCAGGAGGTACCCCGCGCCAAGCGGATCCTGGAACTCAACCCGGACCACCAGCTGGTCAAGGGCCTCAACCAGGCGTACAAGGAGCGCGAGGACCGCACGGAGCTGACCGAGACCGCCGAAGTCCTGCACGGCCTGGCGGTGCTCGCCGAGGGCGGCCAGCCCAAGGACCCGGCCCGCTTCGTCAAGCTGATGGCGGACCGCCTGGAACGCGCCCTGTAACCCCGGTCCGCTGGACATCGGCGGCCTGCCCGGCTCCCCGGGCGGGCCGCCGATCCCGTACGGCCCCTCGGCTGGACAAACAGGGAGTCTCACCTAGACTACTTATCCAGAGATGGACAATCGGTCCAAGAGCTTGGTGGAGGGCTTCCGTGGACGAGGTGGCACCCAGGGCGGCGGCCTCCGCCGAGGCCGACGAGCATCTCATCCGCGAAGCCGAGAAGATCGCCGTAGCGCTGGGCCGCATGTTCCCGGGGCTGTGCGAAGTCGTCCTGCACGACCTGCGGGATCCGCGGCATGCGATCCGGGCGATCGAGAACAACCTCTCCGGCCGCCGGATCGGCGACTCCGCCACGGAGCTGGGGCTCGCCCGCATCGAGGACCCCGACTACCCCAGCGTCATCCAGAACTACCCCAACCAGTTCCCGGACGGCCGCCCGGCCAAAAGCACGTCCATCGGCATCAAGAACGCCGCGGGGCAGTACATCGCGGCCCTCTGCCTGAACCTGGACGTGTCCGTCCTGTCCCCGGTGACCCTCGCGTTGTCCAACCTGGTGGCCACGGAGACCGAGCACCGCGAACAGCCCCTGGAGACCCTCCGTGACCGCAACGCGCGCGAACTGCGCCGGGCGGTGGAGGCCCGTGCCGCGGAGCGCGCCGCGACTCCCAGGTCGCTGAGCCGGGAGGACAAGAGGGAACTCGTACGGCAGTTGCAGCGTGACGGCTACTTCGACTCCCGCGACGCCGCCCAGACCATCGCGGACCTGCTGGGCGTCTCCCGGGCCACGGTCTACAACTACGCCAAGTAGCGGCGGCACTTCATGACCACCGAGCGCGCGGCTCGACCCGTCCGATCCTGAAGAAGCGGGACCTAGCACCGTGAACACTGCTGTGAACACCCCAGTGACCCTGGCCGACCCGGACACCCCCTTCGCCGTCGCCGACATCCACCCGATGCGGCGCAACATCGCACGCCTCAAGGACAGGGCCGACAGGCTCGGGGTCACCCTGCGCCCGCACATGAAGACGGCCAAGAGTCTCGACGTCGCCGCCCTCCTGCACTCCGGCACGCCCTGCCCGGTGACGGTCTCCACGCTGGCGGAGGCGGAGGCGTTCGCCGACGGCGGCTACACCGACCTCACCTATGCCGTCGGCATCGACCCCCACAAACTCCCGCGCGTCATCGCGCTGTTGCGCCGCGGCATCACCCTGCGCGTCCTGCTGGACAGCGCCGAGCAGGCGGCGTTCGTCGCCGACGCCTCCCGCCGGGCGGGCATCCCGCTGCCCGCCCAGATCGAGATCGACTGCGACGGCCACCGCGGCGGACTGAGGCCCGAGGACCCCGCGCTCCCCGAGATCGGCCGCGTCCTGCACGACGCGGGCTGTCTGGACGGCGTCCTGACCCACGCGGGCGAGTCCTACTTCGCCCCCACCGCCGAGGCACAGCGCCTCGCGGCGAAGAACGAACGCGACACCGCCGTCGCCGCCGCGGAGCGGCTGCGCGCGGCCGGCCTGCCGGTGCACACCGTCAGCGTGGGCTCCACCCCCACCGCCCACGCCGCCGACGACCTCACCGGCGTCACCGAACTGCGCGCGGGCAACTACGTCTTCTTCGACCTGGTCATGGCCGGGCTGGGGGTCTGCCGGGTCGAGGACATCGCCCTGTCGGTGGTCGTGACCGTCATCGGGCACCGCCCCGAGTACGGATGGATCCTGACCGACGGCGGCTGGATGGCCATGTCCCGCGACCGCGGGACCGCCGCGCAGGCACAGGACCAGGGTTACGGCCTGGTGGCCGACCTCGCCGGCCGCCTCATCCCGGGCCTGGTCATGACGGCCGCGAGCCAGGAGCACGGCACCCTCACGGCCCGCGACGGCGCCGACCTGCCCCACCTGCCGGTGGGCACCCGCCTGCGCATCCTGCCCAACCACGCCTGCGCCACCGCGGCCCAGCACCGCGGCTACCACGTCGTCGACGGCACCCGCCGCGCCGGCCCGGCACCGGCCATCGAGCATGTCTGGGAACGTGTCACCGGCTGGTGAGCCCCGGCCGCGCACCGCCGCCGCACCGGCGGCACCGGCGAGCCGGGGCACGGCGTCGCGCCCCCGAAAATCGATGTCATGGGCAGCGCTGGCTCCAGTAGCGTCGGCGTCGTGACTCCAGCAGATCTCGCGGCCGTCGTCTCCGACGGCATCCACACGGCCATCCAGTCCGGACGCATCTCGGCGCAGGTGCCCGAGGAGATCCGCGTGGAGCGCCCCCGTCACCGCGGCCACGGCGACTACTCGACCAACGTCGCCCTGCAACTCGCGAAGTCCGCGGGCCTGCCCGCCCGGGCCGTCGCCGAGGTGCTGGCGCCGCTGGTGAGCGCGGCCGCGGGAGTCGCCAAGGCCGAGGTCGCCGGCCCCGGCTTTCTGAACATCACACTGGAAAGCGCGGCGATCGGCGCCCTGGCCCGGGACATCGTCCTGGCCGGCGACGCCTACGGCCGCACCGACCGGCTGGGCGGCCTGCGGCTCAACCTGGAGTTCGTCTCCGCGAACCCCACCGGCCCGGTCCACATCGGCGGAGCCCGCTGGGCGGTCGTGGGCGACGTGCTCGCCCGGCTGCTCGAGGCCGCCGGCGCGGACGTGTCGCGGGAGTACTACTTCAACGACGCCGGAGTGCAGATCGACCGCTTCGTCCGCTCGCTGCTCGCCGCGGCGCACGGCTCGCCGGTTCCCGAGGACGGCTACAGCGGCGCGTACGTCGAGGAGATCGCGGCAGCCGTGCTGCGCCGGCGGCCCGATGCCCTGGACCTGCCCGGGGCGGAGTCCTTCGCCGTGTTCCGGGCGGTGGGCACGGAGATGATGTTCGACGAGATCAAGACATCGCTCGACGCGTTCGGAACCCACTTCGACACCTACTTCAACGAGAAGGTCCTGCACGACCAGGGGGACTTGGACGCCGCCGTCGCCCGACTGCGCGACGGCGGCCACGTCTTCGAGGACGAGGGCGCGGTCTGGCTGCGCACCACGGACTTCGGCGACGACAAGGACCGGGTCCTGGTCAAGAGCGACGGCTCCTGGACGTACTTCACCGCGGACTGCGCGTACTACCTGAACAAGCGGTCCCGGGGCTTCGAACGGGTGGTCGTCATGCTCGGCGCCGACCACGCCGGCTACGTGGGCCGGATGCGGGCCATGGCGGCCTGTTTCGGCGACGATCCGGACCGGCACCTGGAGATCCTGATCGGCCAGCTGGTCAACCTGGTCAAGGACGGCACACCGGTCCGGATGAGCAAACGGGCGGGGACGGTCCTCACCCTCGACGACCTGACCGAGGCGGTCGGCGTCGACGCCGCCCGGTACGCGCTGGCGCGGGCCAGCGTCGACACGATGATCGACCTCGACATCGACCTGCTCACCCGGCAGTCGAACGACAACCCGGTCTACTACGTCCAGTACGCGCACACCCGGCTGTGCTCCGTCCTGCGCAAGGCGAAGGAGGCCGGCCTCGGCAAGGGCAGCCCGGAGGACTTCGACCCGGCCCTGCTCAGCCATGGGCGGGAGGTCGACCTGCTGGGCACGCTGGCGGAGTTCCCGCAGGTCGTGGCCACCGCGGCCACCCTGCGCGAGCCACACCGGGTGGCGTACTACCTGGAGGCACTGGCCGGCACGTACCACCGCTTCTACGACGCCTGCCGGGTCCTGCCGCGGGCCGGCGAGGCCCCGGACGACCGGACCCGGGCCCGGCTGTGGCTGACGGACGCGAGCCGGCTGGTCCTGCGCAACGGGCTGCGGCTGCTCGGCGTCTCGGCACCGGACCGGATGTAGACGGGCCCGGAGCCGACGCTACGAGGCGGGACGGAAGAGGTCCGGGACGGCATCGTCCGCAGTCGCCGCGCGGGCCTCGACGTACCATTCCCGGCCGAGCAGCCGTCCGAAGACAGGAACCGGCAGGCGCACCAGCACCCTCATCACAGCGGCCAGCCGGCCCGTGCCCGAGACCTGTGAACGGTGGGCGGCCAGAGCGGCCCGCTTCCGCCCGGCGAAGCGCCGGACATCGACGGTGTGGGTGATGGCCGCGCGCGGGGTGTAGCAGGTGCGCACCGCGTCCGGGTCGAAGCGCAGGGGGATCCTCAGCACGCGCACCAGCTTCACCAGGCGGGTCACCCCGTCGCGCGGCATGGTCGCCTCCAGCACACGGGGCACCCCGGCCAGCTCGGCGGCGCGTTGGCCGACCTCGTGCACCTTGACGTGGTCGCGGTGGCCGTATCCGCCGCGGGCGTCATAGCTGAGGAGCACACCCACGTCCTCCTCACGGAGGACGGCGGCCAGCCGTTCGGCCGCCTCCTCCGTGTCCGCCCGCACGAAGCGCGGCCGGTCCGGCGGATCGGGATAGAGGATCGCGCCGTGGCCGCTGTTCGCGTACCCCAGGTGCACCACGCGATGCACGCCCAACACGGCGGCGCTGGCGCGGAGTTCGGTCAGACGCGGCGCTTCGCCGTCCGGTGCGGCGTCCATGAGGCCGTCCGTGGCGACGACGATCACCACGCGATGTCCCTCGGCCGCGGCCCGCGCGAGCGTGCCGCCCGTCAGGAGCACCTCGTCGTCCGGGTGGGCGTGAAACGCCAAGACGGTGGTCATGGGCCCATTCTGACGCCGTTATCGTTGTGTCGCATGAGCAAGTGGCTGCCGCTGTCCGCGGTTCCCAGGCTGGCCGGCGCGGTGGTCGTCGGAGCGGCGGTCGGAGCGGCCGTCGGCGCGGCGACGCGCCCACCACTGGGGATCCTCGCCGGGATCGCGGCAACGCAGGCCGTCCTCGTCGTGACGGGCTGGCTGGTGCTGTGGCCGATGGACGCCGCCGCGACCCATGGCAACGCCCGGCGTGAGGACCTGCGGCCCGCCATGGAAGAGCTGGTGGTGGTGGCCGCTTCGCTGTGCGGACTGGTCGGGATCGTGCTGCTCCTCCTCCTGAACGAGTCCGGAGCCGGTCATGCCGCTGCCCCGACCGCGCTCGCCGGTGTCTTCCTGGCATGGGCGGCGCTGCACCTGATGTACGCCACCCGCTACGCCCACCTCTACTACGACGCGTCCGCCGGCGGGATCGACTTCAACAACGACCAGCCGCCCGCCTACCGGGACTTCCTCTACTTCAGTTACAACCTCGGCATGACCTACCAGGTCTCCGACACCGCCGTCCGCAGCCCGGGGATCCGCGCGATCGTGCTACGGCACACACTGCTGTCCTACGTGTTCGGCACCGGCATCCTGGCCACCACCCTCAACCTGGTCGCGAGCACGGTCACCAGCTGACCGGCCCAGGTGTCGCAGCCGCTGCCCGGACACCGGGCACCTGACGCCGGCCCCGCGACACAGCTGGACTCAGCGGGTGCCGGAGTCGACATGTGCGGCGATGGTCCGTGCGCAGTCCATCGACTCCGCGCGCGCGGTGTCCACTTCCAGGTCGTAGGTCACGCCGTGGTGGACCACCTCCGCCTGGGAGGCGGCCATGCCGACGGTCCGGTCTCCCCGCGCGACCTCACGGCCCGCGGCGACCGCGGCGTCACACCGGACACCGACCCACAGCACCCGCAGGTCCCCCAGGGCTTCGCGCCACCGCCGCTGTGAGTACGCCCCGCCGAGGAAGACCTCGTCGACGACGACCCGGGCGCCCGCACGGGCCATCGCGGCGACCCCCTGGATCCATGCCGCTTCCAGGGTCCGGAACTCCGGCCCGACGCTCACCCCTCCGTCCGGGGCGAACCCGATTCCGCCGGCCGATGTGAGCATGGCGGCCGGCATCGCGGCAACCAGTGTGTCCGTCCCGACAGCCAGCCAGGGATCCGGCAGGACTGCCTGCAGGCACCGCACGATCCCGGACTTCCCCGAGCTGGAACCACCGTTGAGCACGATCACCTGAGTCGTCACCGCGCCACAGTAGAGGCGTCCGGGCAGGACCCGAAACGGGTTTCGCGGCGGGACACCCCGGCCGGCCCGCCGGGTGGTCACGGTCATGTCCGAATCTGGCCAGCACCGGGACCGGCCGATCGCCTAGAAAGGGGACATGACGACTTACTCGGCCGTGGTCACCACCGGCATCTACTGCCGGCCGGGCTGCGGGTCAAAGCCGCTGGCGGAGAACGTGCGCACGTTCGAGCACCCGGCGGCGGCCGAGGCGAACGGCTTCCGGGCGTGTCTGCGGTGCCGGCCCTACCGGGTGGCCGGGCCGATCGCCGCGGACGTCCCCGAACTACTGTGCAGAGCCGTACAGTTGATCATCGCGGGAGCGCTGGACACGGGGACCGAGGCCGCGCTCGGAGCCCGGCTCGCCGTGTCGCCCCGGCATCTGCGGCGGCTGTTCACCCAGCACCTCGGGGTGACCCCGGACCAGCTCGCCCGCTCGCGCCGCGCGCACTTCGCGCGGCGCCTGCTGGACGACACGGATCTGCCGGTGGCCGATGTGGCGTTCGCGTCCGGATTCGGCAGCGTACGGCAGTTCAACCGGGACATGCGGTTCGTGTTCCGGGCCTCGCCGCTGGAACTGCGCGGCCGGCGCCGGCGGGCGGACCGGCTCGTGGCGGACGGCGGGCTGGTGATGCGGTTGCCGTTCGCACCGCCCCTGCACTGGCCGGCACTGCTGGCGTTCCTGGCCGAGCGGGCCGTACCGGGCGTGGAGTCGGTGCGGGAGGGCGTGTACCGGCGCACCATCAGCCTGGACGGTGAGGCCGGGCTGCTGGAGGTGCGTGCGGGCGGCGAGGACCATCTGCTGCTGCGGGCCCATCTGCCGTTCTGGGAAGGGCTGATCCATGTCGTCGAGCGCGTCGGCCGGATCTTCGGCGTGGACGCGGACATCGCCCCGGCGGAGTCCGCCCTGGCCGCGGATCCCTCGATCGGCCCGCTGATCGCGGCCCGCCCGGGGCTGCGGGTGCCCGGAGCCTGGGGAGCCTTCGAGATCGCCGTGAACGCCGTGCTCGGCCAGTACGCCGCACGGCCACGGGCGCGCGAGCAGCTGGCGGCCCTGGTCGTGGCCGCCGGACAGCCGGTTCCCGGGCTCGGCCACGGCCTGACGCACCTCTTCCCGTCCGCCCAGGTGGTGGCCTCGGCCGACCTGAAGGGTGCCGGACTGCCGCGCGACACGGCGGACACACTCGGCGCCCTGGCCCGCGCCGCCGCACAGGACGACACACTGTTCGACGGGGGCTCCTGCCTGGCGGACTTCGTGCGTGCCGTGGGAGCCGTCCCCGGCGTCACCGAGGACACCGCACACCGGATCGCGTTGCGACTGGGCTACGACGACGCCTTCCCGGCCGTCGGCGGCGCCCTCGCGCGGACACCGGACGAGGCGGGCGCCGGGGCAGCCGCCGCATGGCGACCCTGGCGCGCCTTCGCCGCGACCCACCTGGCCGTGGCGGAGGAACTCCCCACGGCGACCACCTGACCGAACCGACTCGACAGCCGTCAGTACCGAAGGGATCCATCATGCAGACTGCCCAGCTGGAACGGGCCGACACCCTGCGCGCGCTGCACAGGGCGTCCGACGGACGCGCGCTGGTGCTGCCCAACGCGTGGGACGCCGCGAGCGCGGCGCTCATCGCCCAGGCGGGTGCCCGGGCCATCGCCACGACCAGCGGAGGTGTCGCCTGGTCGGCCGGCCGGCCCGACGGCCACGGCCTGACGCGCAAGGAGATGGCCGCGGCCGTACGACGGATCGCCGACACGGTCGACGTGCCGGTGAGCGCCGACATCGAGGGCGGCTACGGACCAGGCGCCGACGATGTCGCGGCCACCGTCCGCGCGGTGATCGCGGCCGGCGCGGTCGGTGTCAACCTGGAGGACTCACAGGCGCCGGGCGGGCCGCTGTACGACGTGTCCGCTCAGGCCGTACGCCTGCGCGCGGCCCGTTCCGCCGCCGAGGAAGCGGGCCTGCCCGGTCTGTGGATCAACGCGCGCACGGATGTGTTCCTGTTCGGCATCGGCGCCGCGGAGGAGCGCGTGGGGCATGTGCTGACCCGGGCCCAGGCCTACGCCGACGCGGGCGCCGACAGCCTGTTCGTTCCCGGGCTCGTCGACCTGGACACGGTGGCCGGACTGGTCCGCCGCAGCCCCCTGCCGGTCAATGTGATGACGGGTCCCGGCGCGCCGCCGGTGACGGCGTTCGAGGCGGTCGGCGTCCGCCGTGTCAGCGTGGGCACCGCGCTCGCCCAGACCGCGTACGGGACCGTCCAGCGCGCGACCGCCGAACTGCTGGGGACGGGCACCTACGACGCGATGCGGGGCGCGGCCGACTTCGGCACCGTCAACGACGCCGTCACCACCAAACGGACGTAAAACCACGTCGAAGGCCACCACGGCGATCACAGCCTCCAGGATCGCGGCCACCGCCACTGACCCCCGCCGTTCCGGCAGCCGCACGGAGGGGGCCGGCCCCGGACGGCGCCCACGCCGGCCGGGGTTGTCTCCCTTCCGTGGGGCGAAGCCCGTGCTCACACCCGCCTCCCAGGCCCTGTGCGGTGCGCGTAACCCCTGGTGATCAGGGGTGGAGACACCCACGTAATGAGCGGTTCGTACCGTCACGGAAGGTGAGATCAGGTCGAGCACAGCAGAGGGGAGGCGCCCGTGGCCGCGCCGGGCTCGCGGAGCGAGGGCACGACGAAGGTGCGGACGGTCTGCTCCTACTGCGGGGTGGGCTGCGGCCTGGTCCTCGACGTCGGCACGGGACCGGACGGGCGGCGCACGGTCCTGAAGGCGTCGGGGGACAAGGAGCACCCGGCGAACTTCGGCCGGCTGTGCACCAAGGGCGCGACGACCGCGGACATGCTCGCGGCCCCGGGCCGGCTGACCACCGCCCTGGTCCGGCCGGACCGGGGTGAGGAACCGCAGCCGGTGCCCGTGGCGGACGCCGTCGCCGAGACCGCCCGGCGCCTGCGCGCGATCGTCGACGAGCACGGCCCGGACGCGGTCGCGTTCTATGTCTCCGGACAGATGAGCCTGGAGGCGCAGTACCTGGCGAACAAGCTGGCCAAGGGCTTCCTGCGCACCAACCAGATCGAGTCGAACTCCCGGTTGTGCATGGCGAGCGCCGGCGCCGGTTACAAGCTGTCGCTGGGAGCGGACGGGCCGCCCGGCTCGTACCAGGACTTCGACAGGGCCGACCTCTTCTTCGTCATCGGCTCGAACATGGCCGACTGTCATCCCATCCTCTTCCTGCGGATGATGGACCGGGTGAAAAGCGCGGGCGCCAAGCTGATCGTCGTGGACCCGCGGCGTACCGCCACCGCCGCCAAGGCCGACCTGTTCCTGCAGCTCAAGCCCGGTACGGACCTCGCCCTGCTCAACGGTCTGCTGCACCTGCTGCACGAGAACGGCCACACCGACCCCGGCTTCATCGCCGCGCACACCGAGGGCTGGGAGGCGATGCCCGCCTTCCTCGCCGACTACCCGCCCGCCACCGTCGCCGAGATCACCGGCGTCCCGGAGGACGACCTGCGCGAGGCGGCCCGGCTGATCGGCGAGGCGGGGGAGTGGACGAGCTGCTGGACGATGGGCCTGAACCAGTCCACGCACGGCACCTGGAACACCAACGCCCTGGTCAACCTGCACCTGGCCACCGGCGCGCTCTGCCGCCCCGGCAGCGGACCCTTCTCCCTCACCGGCCAGCCCAACGCCATGGGCGGCCGGGAGATGGGGTACATGGGGCCGGGGCTGCCCGGGCAGCGCTCGGTCCTGGTCGACGCCGACCGGGCCTTCGTCGAGGAGCTGTGGGAGCTGGAGCCGGGCACCCTGCGCGCCGACGGCGTCGGCAGGGGAACGGTCGAGATGTTCCGGAAGATGGCCGACGGGGACGTCAAGGCGTGCTGGATCATCTGCACCAACCCGGTCGCCTCCGTCGCGAACCGCAAGACGGTCATCGAGGGCCTGGAGGCAGCCGAGTTCGTCGTCACCCAGGACGTGTTCGCGGAGACCGAGACCAACGCGTACGCCGATGTCGTCCTGCCCGGCGCCCTGTGGACCGAGACCGAGGGGGTCCTGGTCAACAGCGAGCGCACCCTCACCCTGGCCCGGCCGGCCGCCGATCCGCCCGGCGAGGCGACGGCGGACTGGCGGATCATCGCCGCGGTGGCCCGTCGGATGGGCTACGAGAAGGGCTTCGCGTACGACAGCGCCGAGGAGGTCTTCGAGGAGATCAGGCGCGCCTGGAACCCGGCGACCGGCTGGGACCTGCGCGGGGTGAGCTACGAGCGGCTGCGGCAAACGCCCGTGCAGTGGCCGGCCCCGACCGCCGACGGCCCCGACCGCAACCCCGTCCGGTACCTCGGCGCGAACGGCTCGCCGACCTTTCCGACCGTGAGCGGACGTGCCGTCTTCCACGCCCGACCGCACATCCCGCCGGCGGAGATGCCCGACGACGACTACCCGTACGTCCTCAACACCGGCCGCCTCCAGCACCAGTGGCACACCCTGACCAAGACGGCCAAGGTGGCCACACTCAACAAGCTGAACCCCGGCCCCTTCCTCGAGGTGCACCCGCAGGACGCGGCCGAACTCGGCCTCGTCGAGGGGGACTCGGTGGAGGTCGCCTCGCGGCGCGGACGCGCCGTGCTGCCTGCGGTCGTCACGGACCGGGTACGGCCGGGCTGCTGTTTCGCGCCGTTCCACTGGAACGACCTGTTCGGCGAGTATCTGAGCGTCAACGCGGTGACCAGCGACGCCGTCGACCCGCTGTCGTTCCAGCCCGAGTTCAAGGTGTGCGCGGTGTCGCTGACCAAGGTGGCCGCCCCGGTGACGGTGCGGGTCCCGGCCCCGGCCGGCACGGCGGCCACGGCCCCGACGGCCGCAGACGTCACGGCACCGGCCCCCGCCGCCCTTGACTCCCTCACCGCTTCCGGCCCGTTCGGGCTGGAGCCCGCGCCGCCCCCGGTCCTGGCCGAACACGAACGCCGCTATCTGACCGGCTTCCTCGCCGGGATCCCCTCCGGCCTCCCGGGCGTACCGGTGCTGCCGCCGGACGCCCCGTTCAGCCCGGAACACGCCCTGTGGGTGAACGGCGTACTGGCCGGGATGTACTCCAGGACCGAGGCGCGCCGTCCCACGGCGTACGGCCGTGACGGCTCCCCGTCCTCGTCCGCCCCCTCCCCGGACGCGGTACGCCGCCAGGTCGTGATCCTCTGGGCGTCACAGACCGGGAACGCGGAGGACTTCGCGACCACGGCGGCGCAGCGCCTCACGGCGGACGGCCATCCCGCCGCCCTCCAGCCCATGGCGGAGACCGACCCCGCCGCGCTGCCCTCCGACGCCGACCTGCTGCTGATCACGAGCACCTTCGGCGACGGCGACGCCCCGGACAACGGCGCCGGATTCTGGGACGCCCTCGCCGCGCCCGAGGCCCCGCGCCTGAAGGGCAGGCGGTACGCCGTCCTGGCCTTCGGCGACTCCTCCTACGACGACTTCTGCGGCCACGGCCGCCGCCTGGACCGGCGTATGGAGGAACTGGACGCGGTACGGCTCGCACCGCGCACCGACTGCGAACCGGACTACGAGACCGCCGCCGGGGCCTGGCTGGACCAGGTCCTCACCGCCCTGCGGACAGCCGAGCAGCCAACCCCCGCCGCCCCCCTCTCCCCGGCGCCTTCGCCCCCGGTGCCTCCCCGGCCGAGCCGTCCCGCCCCCGTCACCGCCCGCCTCACCGGCAACCGCCTGCTCAGCATGCCCGGCGCGGGCAAGGAGGTCCGGCGCTTCACCTTCGACACCCGCGACAGCGACACGCCGCTCGACTACGAGGCCGGGGACGCCCTGGCGGTGCACCCGGTCAACCGGCCGGAGCTCGTGACGGAGTGGCTGGCCGTCACCGGCCTGGACGCGGACACGACGGTGCAGGTCAGGAGCGTGGGAGACATGCCGTTCGGCGAGGCCCTGCTGCGCCGTCTGGACATCACCCGCATCACCCCCGACCTGCTGCGCTTCGTTGCCGAGCGCGCCCGCGACCCGCGCGAGCCGCGCAAGCTCCTGCGGCCGGACAACAAGGGCGAGTTGGCACAGTGGTCCTGGGGGCGCCAGGCCGTCGACGTGGTCGCCGAGTTCGGCATCCGGGCCGGGGCACAGGAGTGGGCCGACGTGCTGGGCCGCCTGCAACCCCGCCTGTACTCCATATCGTCCAGCCCGCTGACGGACCCCCGCCTGGTGTCGGTGACCGTCTCCGTCGTCCGCTACGAGAACCTGGCCGGCCGCCCCCGCCAGGGCGTGTGCTCGCCCTTCCTCGCCGACGCCGAGCCGGGCACGCCGGTGCCGGTCCGCGTCCAGCGGGCCCCGCACTTCCGCCCGCCCGCCGACCCGGCCGCACCGGCGGTGATGGTGGGCCCCGGCACGGGCATCGCGCCCTTCATCGGTTTCCTGGAGGAACGCCGGGCCCGTGGCCACCGCGCCCCGAACTGGTTGTTCTTCGGCGAACAGCACCGCGCGACGGACTTCTACTACGAGGAGGAGCTGACCGCGTTCCTGGCCGAGGGCACGCTCACCCGCCTCGACACCGCCTTCTCGCGCGACCAGCGCGCCAAGGTCTACGTCCAGGACCGGATGCGCGAACACGGCCCTCTGCTGTGGTCCTGGCTCCAGGACGGCGCCCGCTTCTACGTCTGCGGCGACGCCTCCCGCATGGCCAAGGACGTCGACCGGGCCCTGCGGGACATCGCGGTGATCCACGGAGGCCTGGACGAGGCGGAGGCGGCGACGTACGTCAAACAACTCGCCGCCGACAAGCGCTATGTGCGGGACGTGTACTGACCGTCACCCCGGGTGTCCATGTAGGGCGGAGCAGGTCTGCCGGGCGTGTACCGGTCGTCGGCGACCTCGTCCGGGCACGTACGAGGGCACCGCGGCAGTCGTCGGTTCCGCCGAGCACGAGGGAGAAGAGGCCGCAGAGCGGCGGTCCGCAGTGTCGTGGACGTCGGGTCCCGGCTCGCCGGCGCGGGTCCCGGCCCAGGCTGAGCCGCGTGTGAACCGTGGCCGCCTACCGATCGTCCGGAGCGATACGGCGGCCCGTCAGGCTCGTGGGCCGGATCGACACCCACATCTCGCGCTCACCGCCCGCCCAGGGTGTGGTGTGCGCCTGCTGGGTGATCCTGCGCACGGCCTCGGGGTCGGTCACCACACTTGCCCGGCCGACGGCGAGCACGCTCCAGCCCTGGCTCAGTGCCTCGTCCACGTGGTCGACCTCGAAGGCGACCTCCCGCTCCACTGCCGCCGCGGCCACGGAGTCGGGCGCCGTCCGGAAGACGATGGCGTCGTCCACGACCTCGTAATTGACCGGGACGACCGCTGGGCGGCCGTCGGACGCCGATACCGCGATGCGCCCCACGCCGTGCGTGGAGAGCAGGGTGCGGCACTCCTCCGGGCCGAGATCGCGCAGCTGGGGGTGGAGCAGTGCGTGGCCCTGGCCGGGTGGGAGATCGATGTTCCCGCCGCGCAGCGCGGCGACCGTGGTGCCCAGTGCGTCGGCCAGCCTGATGAGAGTCGCCAAGGTAGGGTCGGCGGGGCTGTCCTCGAGATACGCCAGGTAGTCGGGCGACATCCGGGCGCGGCCCGCTGTTTCCTCCCGACTGAGCGCGCGCCTTCGGCGTTCCGCGGCCACGCGTCGGCCGATGTCTCCAGGGTTCCGTGTCCCGGTCGGCGGGGTCGCGACGCTCACCACCTCGTCGGTGTCCGGCCGCGGCCCGCGGGCGTGCCCTGGTTGTCCGTGCTCGAGGTGGTGGATGTGGGCGTCGGGCCCGGGGAACACGAGCGTCACTTCGTCCGTGTCGGACCAGCGCACGTCGTAGGGGGGTGTTCCGTCCTCGTGGTGGAGTCCGACGATCTCGCCGTCGCGCCGGGCGGCGCCGGTCGCCGGGCTTTCGATGACGAGTTGGTCGCCGAGGTGAGCTCGCATGATCGTCGCCCTCTCCTCAGAATGGTGCTGCATCCAACCTGCCACGCGGACCCGACCGCCGCACGGGGCGGCGGCCCCGTGGCCGCGAGGTGGGCGGCCCGTGCTCGGGTGCGTGGTGTCGGTCTCCGGCAGTCTTGACCACCGGACGGACGACGCCCGGGATACGCCCCCCGACTCCTGACCCGTGCGGGGCGTCTGACTTCACACCGGCCGCACCGCGATCTGGCGAGTGCCGTGCCCCCGGTCCTCCACGATTGCCGCGCGGCGGGCCGCGGAGTGTGCCGGATTCGGGCAGATTGGGCGCGGTGCGCAGCGGGATGTTCTTCTGGATGGTCTCCCACGGCATGCCGGCCCCTCCTTCCTTCGGGCCCGCATCGACCATCCGCCGGGAATCACCCCGCCCGCAGTGGGCCGAAGGGCCCCTGTGCGTGGCCGGACGGCACCGGTCCAGCGAATCGCCGGCCTGAGACGATGCCCGAGTCGGGTTCGGGAGGTGAGCGGGTATGGGGCTGGGGGTCCGGCTCACCCTGCTGGGCGTCGGCGCCATGGCGTCGCCGCGCTTCGCACCGGCCGGTCTGCTGGTTGCCTGTGGCCGACATCGGGTCGCGTTCGACAGCGGACCCGGGGCGGAGCTGCCGGAGGGCCGGCTGGACGCCTGGCTCGTCACAGACGAGCAAGCCGAGCTGCGCTCCGCCCTGCGGCGACTCGCCGCAGAGCGCGGGCTGGTGCCGCGCATGACGGACGCGGACCTGGGCGAACTGCGCGTCAGGGCACTGCCGGTCGCGCACACCTCTCACCCGACGTGCGGTTACCGGATCGAGGGAGGGCGGGGAGTGGCGGTGTGGGCACCGGAATTCTGGACCTTCCCGGCGTGGGCGGTGGACGCGGACCTGATGTTCGCGGAGGCCTCGTGCTGGGACCACCCCATCCGGTTCCGTGGTGGCGTGGGCGGCCACGCTCCCGTGCGGGCCGTCGGCGCGGAAGCGGCCCGGCACCGGATCGGACGCCTGGTCTACGCCCATATCGGCCGTCCCTGCCTGCGGGCGATGGACGCCGGCCTGATGCCCGAGTACGGGGAGTGGGGCCGGGAGGGCCACACGTACGTCCTCCCACCGCACGGCCCGCATGTGCAGAGGGACGTCGACACAACCCCGGCGTCACCGGCGAACCGCCGCTGCCCTGGGGCCGAACGGCATTCATGAGGATGCGTCGGGGCCCCGCCCGGGACCGCCGGCGCCCGGCGCCGGACCGGTGGTGCTCAGCTGTGACACGGATGCACGTGAGGCAGTCGTCGCGTCTGCGCCCCGTCACGCCGCGGCTGTGGGGCGGACCCGAGGCCGGTCGGTGACCGACCGGGGTGCGGTTCGGGTCTCCACGCGCTCGTGGGCCGCGGTGACCGGGAAGGCCGCCCTACGGGCGTCGCGCGAGCCGTCGGCCGAAGCATCGGCCTCCTCCGCCTGGCGCGGTGGACTGCGCGTGGGAACGCCTGGATCGCGGCGGAGTGACGTGCTGCGGGCGCCGACGCCCGCACGCGCCGACGCCCGCACGCGCCGCCGTCCGTCATGCCGCCGGCTGCGCTTCTCTGGCGGTGCGGCGACCGGTCCCGCAGCGTGGAGAGCAGAGGCGGACCGGCCCGGTGGGCGCGACACCGAAGGAGTGGTGGGACACATGGACAAGGATGCCTCCGAGCGCCGGGTGGTGGTCGGTGTCGACGGGTCGCAGTCCTCGTACGAGGCCCTGCGCTGGGCCGTGCGCTACGCCGGTCTGGTCGGCGGCACCGTGGACGCGGTCGCGGTGTGGGAGCTGCCGGGCCTGTACGGCTGGTCGGCGCCCGCCGTGGACATGGACGTCGACGAGGACGAGACCCGCCAGAAGATGAGCCGGGAGCTGACCGACGTGCTCGGCGCGGACGCCGCGGGCTCGGTCCGGACCCATGTGGTGCACGGGAACCCGGCCGATGTCCTGCTGCGGGCCGCCGAAGGAGCCGACGTCCTGGTCGTCGGCAGCCGGGGCAGGGGCGGGTTCGCGCGCGCCCTGCTCGGCTCCGTCAGCCAGCACGTGTCGCAGCACGCGAGCTGCCCGGTCGTGATCGTGCGCCCCCAGAAGCAGTGACACGCAAGCACTCGGCCGGGGCTAGGACCTTGCCGGGCCCAGCCGCTCACCGGAAGGCCGCGTGGACCTCCTGCCCGGTCGCCTCGTGCGACACGAGCAGGAGTTCGTCACCGGGGGGCAGCCGCATCCGGGGGCTGGGGACCGTGGGCCGGCCGTTGCGCACCGCCGTAGCGACCATGGCGCCGACGGGCAGGGCGATCTCTAGCCGGCACCGTCACCCGGGTCACGGGCCGCCCCGTGGTGCACCGCGATCTGACGTACGAGCAGCTGCGCGACCGTCTGGCCGCGTCCATGCCGCGTGGGTTCGCCCGCCCTGCTGGCCGGCCTGGACCGTGCCATCGCCCAGGGCGCCGAGGACCGCACCACCGACACCGTCCAGCGCGTGACCGGCCGCCCGCCCCACAGCCTCCGGACGGTCGCCGAACGGGAGCTGACACGAGGCGGCTGAGACAGGACGTACCCTGACCGGGCGATGAGGGAGGGCGCATGAGGGACAACGCGTGCCCCGGTGCGGTGCTGGTCGTCGACGACGACGCGGCGATCCGCCGGTCGCTGGAGCGTGGCCTGAGGCTGAACGGCTTCATGGTGCGGACCGCGGCCGACGGGCCCGGGGCGCTCACCGCGATCGACGAGGAACCGCCGGACGTCCTGGTACTCGACGTGTCGATGCCCGGCATGAGCGGCATCGAGGTGTGCACACGGCTGCGCGCCTCGGGCCGGGACCTGCCGGTCCTGATGCTCTCCGCCCTCGACGAGACCGCCGACCGGATCGCCGGTCTCCAGGCGGGCGGCGACGACTACCTGGTCAAGCCGTTCGCCCTGCAGGAACTGGTACTGCGGCTGCACGCGCTGCTGCGCCGCCGGCCGCCCGCCGACCGCGCGGTGCTGCGGGTGGCAGGCCTGGTCATCGACCCGGCGGCGCGCACCGCCGGGCGGGACGGCCACCCGCTGGACCTGACCCGTCGCGAGTTCGAACTCCTCGAGGTGCTCGCCCGCAACGCCGGACTCGTCCTGACCCGCGACCAGCTCCTGGAACGCGTGTGGGGCTACGACTTCGACGTGCGCACCGACGCCGTCGACACCTTCGTCAGCTATCTGCGGCGCAAGCTCGAGGCGGACGGAGGACCGCGGCTGATCCACACCGTGCGCGGAGTCGGCTTCGTGCTCAGGGAGGCCGGGAACACGCCGTGAGACTCTCCACCCGTATCGGCCTCGCCGTCGGCTGCACCGTCCCGCTGCTGGTCCTGGCCTCCGGGTGGCTGCTGCTGCACCTGGTAGCCCGGGACCTGCACCGCACCGAGGACCAGCATCTGCGCGAGCGGGCCTCGGCCATCGCCCCGGACGCCCGGTCCCTGCTGCGGGCCTCGGCGAACGGCCGGCCCAAGGCCGCCGACACCAGGGAACGAAAGCTGTTCAGCGCGGCCCTCGACGTCGGCGTACGCGTCGTCGGACCGGACGCCGACTTCCGCGGCGGCCCGCAGCCCGGTCCGTCCGCGACCCTCCCGCCACGTCCCGTCGGCCCGGTCACCGTGCGCGACGGCGCCCGCAGCTGGCGGGCCCTGGCCCGCCCCCTGCGGGGCACCACCGCCACCCTGTGGGTCTTCTCGACCGACGCCGCCGACCGCACCCAACTCCGGCTCGTGCGGCGCCGCGTGCTCCTCGCCGCGCTCCTCGCCGCGCCCCTGTCCGGCCTGCTCGCCTGGGGACTGGCCCGCGGTGCGAGCGCCCCGCTGCGCCGCCTCACCCGCCGCACCGCCGGCCTGGACCCGCGCACCAGCAGCGCCCGGCCGGACGACCGGCGCACCGGGGTGAGCGAGGTCGACGAGCTGGCCGCCACCCTGCGGACCGTCCTCGCCCGCTACGACGAACAGGCCGCCCGCACCGCCGAGGCCCTGGACACCGCCCGCTCCTTCTCCGCCGCCGCGGCGCACGAACTGCGCACGCCGCTGATGAGCATGGGCACCAACCTCGACATCCTCGCCGACCACCCGGGCCTGCCCGCACCCGACCGCGCCGAGGTCCTCACCGACCTGCGGCGCGAACACACCCGGCTTCTCGGCCTGTTGGTGATGCTGCGCGAGCTGGGCCGCGGGGACCTGGTGGAGGCGGAGGCGTTCGGCCCGGTCGACCTCGCCGATGTCGCGGAAGCGGCCGTCGCCGAGGCCCGCCGCCGGGCCCCCGACGCCGAGATCACCCTGGACGCCGCCCCCGGGCTCACCGTGCACGGCTGGGAGCCGGGCCTCAGGCTGCTGCTGGACAACCTGCTCGGCAACGCCCTGGCGCACGGACGGGACGCGCGAGGCCGGGCGTGGGTCCGGGTGGCCGCGAGTGCGACCGCGGACGAGGTCGCGATCACGGTGGACGATCACGGGCCCGGCGTGCCGCCCGCCGCCCGGGGCCGGGTCTTCGAGCGGTTCCAGCGGGGCCCGGACAGCGCGGGCTCCGGACTCGGTCTGACCCTCGTCGCCCAGCAGGCGGCGCTGCACGGGGGGAGCGTCACGGTGACGGACGGACCCGACGGGATCGGCGCCCGCTTCGCCGTACGGCTGCCCCCGGGCGGTGGCGGGCTGCCGGACCGGCGGGACTGGCTCATCGGCACAGCCGGGACAAACCGGTCACAGAGTTTCCCCAAAGACCTTCCCTAGCCTCCCTCGCGGCGGACGGCCGACCCGGCCGTCGCCGAAGGAACGGAGAGGCAGATGAACGTACGACGTCGCACGCGCACCCTGCTCGCGGGGCTCGCCGTGACAGCGGTCCTGGCGGGCGCGGCGGGGACCGCCTCCGCGGCCGACAGCACACCCACCGCCAAGCCGGCCGGTGACGGGGCCCACGCACTGTGCAAGCGGGTACCGAAGATCGACCGCCGGATCGCACGGGCCCTGAAGCGGCTCGACGCCGGAGCCGGAACACGCGGCTCGGTGGCACGGCTGCGGAAGCGGGTCGACAACGCGAAGAAGGCGGGCCACACCGAGATCGCCGGTTACCTCCAGGACCGGCTGGACTTCCGCACGTCGCTGCGGACCAACCTGGAACAGCGCCAGAAGGATCTGGCGGCCGTCAAGACGTGGTGCGCGGCCAACGGCGACGGGAAGGCGGCGAACTGATGCGGGTCCGGCGTCGCGCCCTGGCGCTGACCGCGGCCACCGCGCTGGTGGTGGCCCTCGGCGCGGGCTGCGCCCACCACGACGGCGCCTCCCCGAAGACCACGCCCGACGCCGCGTCCGCCACGGCGCCGTCCGGCGGGCCCTCGCGACTGGCCGAGATGCAGAAGAAGGTGAACGCGGCCGAATCGGCGGCAGCCGCGGCCGACCGGGACGCGGCGGGCACCGCCGATCGCTGACCCGCGCGGGGAGCGCCGTACGGCGCTCCCCGCGCGGCACGTCCCG
>NZ_JBSFKD010000028.1:0-137681 GCF_053598395.1 Streptomyces sp. NPDC001135
CCGATGGTACTGCAGGGGGGACCCTGTGGGAGAGTAGGACACCGCCGAACAAATTTTGAGAAAACCCCCGCATCAATCGATGCGGGGGTTTTCTGTTTTCAGACGCATGCTGACGCATCCCCGAAGGGCGGCTGAGCCGGAGCGGACCAGGGGTCAGAGCCGGCCCGCCGCCTTCAGGGCCAGGTACGCGTCCGCCAGGGCCGGCGCCAGATCCTCGGGTGTCGCGTCCACGACCGTCACTCCATGTCGTCGTAGCTGCTCGGCGGTGCGCTGACGTTCGCTCTGGGCCCGGGCCGCCGCGGCGGCCTCGTACACTGCCTCCGCGTTTCCGCGGGCCTCGGCCATGCGCGCGATGTGCGGGTCGGCCACCGAGGCGACCAGAAGACTGTGCCGTTGAGCGAGCTGGGGGAGGACAGGGAGCAGCCCCTGTTCCACCGGAGCCGCGTCGAGCGTCGTGAGCAGCACGATCAGAGAGCGGCGGGGTGCCGTACGCAGAGCCGCCGCGGTGAGCCCGCGGGCGTCGGTCTCGACGAGTTCCGGCTCCAGCGGCGCCATTGCGTTCACCAGGCCTGGCAGAACGTCTCCCGCCGAGCGGCCCTGGACCAGGGCACGTACACGGCGGTCGTACGCCAGGAGAGCCACGCGGTCGCCGGCTCGGGAGGCCAGTGCCGCGAGGAGGAGTGCCGCGTCCATGGAGGCGTCGAGGCGTGGTGCGTCGCCCACCCGGCCGGCCGAGGTGCGGCCGGTGTCCAGGACGAGCAGGATGTGCCGGTCGCGTTCCGGGCGCCAGGTGCGCACGGCGACGACGGACTGGCGGGCGGTGGCGCGCCAGTCGATCGAGCGGGTGTCGTCTCCGGGAACGTACTCGCGCAGGCTGTCGAACTCCGTTCCCTCACCCCGTGTCAGCACGCTGGTCCGGCCGTCGAGTTCACGCAATCGGGCGAGTTTCGACGGGAGATGCTTTCGGCTGGTGAACGGGGGCAGGACTCGTACCGACCAGGGCAGTTTGTGGGCGCCTTGGCGGGAGAACAGGCCGAGTGGGCCGTAGGAGCGGATCGTCACGCGGTCGGCCTGGCGGTCGCCGCGGCGGGTCGGCCGCAGTCTGGTCGTCACGCGCCTGCGTTCGCCCGGCGGGACGGTCAGACGGTGGCGGGACGCCTCGGTTTCGGTGCCGGGCCCCCAGCTGCTGGGCGGCCACCCGTCCCGCAGCTGTGCACGCAGGGGGCGGCGGGAGGGGTTGGTGATCGTGAGCGTGACGTCGGCGGTCTCGCCGAGACGGGTGGAGGTGTCACCGGAACGGGACAGGACGAGCCGTCGTACGGGGGCGGCGAGCGCGTAGTCGCAGGCGCAGGCGAGGGCCAGCGGGCCGTTGACCGCGAGGATTCCCGTCCAGCCGGGTTCCAGGATGCCGACGGGAATCGAGCCGAGGGCCGCGAGGAGGGCGGTGCGTCCGGTGAGGGCCATCAGCGGGGGACCGGGACGTGGGCGAGGAGGGCGTTGATGACGGAGTCAGCTGTCACACCTTCCATCTCCGCCTCGGGCCGCAGCTGGACGCGGTGACGCAGGGTGGGCAGGGCGAGTGCTTTGACGTCGTCGGGGATGACGTAGTCGCGGCCCGTCAGCCAGGCCCAGGCGCGCGAGGTGGCCAGGAGGGCGGTGGCCCCGCGCGGGGACACGCCGAGGGTGAGGGAGGGCGACTCGCGGGTGGCGCGGCAGATGTCGACGACGTAGGCGGTGATCTCCGGGGACACGGTCGTCTTGGCGACGGCGGCGCGGGCGGCTTCCAGTTCGGCGGGGCCGGCAACGGGGCGTACGCCGGCGGCGCGCAGGTCGCGTGGGTTGAAGCCCGAGGCGTGACGGGTCAGGACGTCGATCTCGTCCTGACGGGAGGGCAGAGGAACCGTCAGTTTGAGGAGGAAGCGGTCCAGTTGGGCTTCAGGGAGGGGGTACGTGCCCTCGTACTCGACCGGGTTCTGTGTCGCGGCGACCAGGAACGGTTCGGGGAGCGGGCGGGGAGTGCCGTCGACCGTGACCTGCCGTTCCTCCATGGCTTCGAGGAGGGAGGACTGGGTCTTGGGCGGGGTGCGGTTGATCTCGTCCGCGAGGAGGAGGTTGGTGAAGACCGGGCCTTCCTGGAAGGAGAACTCGGCGGAGCGGGTGTCGTAGACGAGGGAGCCGGTGACGTCGCTCGGCATGAGGTCCGGGGTGAACTGGACGCGCTTGGTGTCGAGTTCCAGGGCGGATGCGAGGGCGCGGACGAGCAACGTTTTGGCGACTCCGGGGACTCCTTCAAGGAGAACGTGTCCGCGGCACAGGAGGGCGACGACGAGGCCGGTCACAGCGGGGTCCTGGCCGACCACGGCTTTGGCGATCTCGGCGCGCAGGGCCTCCAGGGAGGCCCGGGCGGTGCCCGCGTCCCCGGTGTTCCCGGCGTTGTCAGTGGTCGGGGCCATCATGGACGGCGTACCTCTCTTTCGAGGGCGTCGAGTTGGTCGGTCAGTGTGATGAGGGCCGCGTCGTCGCCGGGCGGCGGTCCGAAGAGGAGGGATTGCAGGGCCTGTCCGTCGCCGGAGAGGTGGGCGGACAGGGCGGGGAGCAGGGCCTCGGGTGTGTGCGCCCGGGTGACGGGGACGCCGACGAGGGGGGCGAGGCGGGTGCGTGTGGTGGAGCGAAGAGCGTCGGCGGCACGGTCGCGGGCGTTGGCCTTGCGGTAGAGGCGGGCGCGGCCTTCGGCGGTCTCGGAGGCCCGGATCGCGACGGGGAGTTGCTCGGGTACGAGGGGGCCGAAGCGGCGTGCCCGCCAGAAGGCGGCGAGGACCGCTGCGACGAACAGCTGCAGGGTGCCCCAGAGCCAGCCCGAGGGGAGCAGGTCGAGGAAGTCCTTCCGGTCGCCGGTGTCGGTGGCCGAGGCGTCGGAGAGCGAGGGGAGGTACCAGACCAGATGGGGGCGGGAGCCGAGGAGTTGGAGGGCGAGCGAGGCGTTGCCCTGCTTGTCGAGGCGGTCGTTGTAGAGGATGTCGGGCGCGCCGAGCACGACGGTGTCGCCGCCCCCGGATGCGTCGGGGATGCGGAGCACGGTGGCGAGGCGTGCGCTGAAGTAGCAGGAGTCGGCGTCGAGGTGGGTGGTGGTGTAGCGGGTGCCGCCGGTGTCGGCGCTGCCCGCGCGCTGGGCTTCGGGCAGGGTGCAGTCGGGGGCGAGCGTCGTGCCGGTGCTGGTGGCGGGGTCCGCGGTCACTCCTGGAACCAGTCGCTGCACGGACGAGCTGCCGGCCGCGACGAGGACGGTGCGCCCGCCGGAGGTCGCGGTGGCCTTGCGCAGCCGGCCTTGTTGACGGGGGGTCAGCAGGTCGGGCACGGCGACCAGGAGGGTGGTGTCGGGTCCGGCGGCGGCGCGCGCCGCGCCGAGTGTGTGGACCACGCGCGTGGAGACGCCCCGGTCGGCGAGGAGTTGGGCGACGGCGCGGCTGCCGTAGGGGTCGGCGGAGCGCGGGTCCAGGTCGCCGTGCCGGGCGGTGGAGTGTACGGCCGCCAGGGCGACCGCCCCGGCCAGGATCAGCACGACGGCGAGTGCGATGCCTCGTGTCCGTGTCCACACCTGGCGGACGGTGGGCGCGGTGGAGGTCGTCGGCAGCGTGGCCTCGGCGGTCACTCGGCGGCCCCCTGGTGGGTGCTGTGGGCCGTGGCGGCGGTGCTGTGGGCGAGGGCGGCCCTGGTGCGTTCCAGGTCACGGTCGAGTTCGGCGATGCGGAGGTACGACTGCTCCCCCGCCCGGCGTCCGCCGTATGTCACGTCGTCGAACTCGCGGGCCGCGGCGTGCAGCCGGTCGGTGTGTGCGGGCAGCGTGCGGCCGGCCTCGGCGGCCGCTTCGTCGGCGGTGCGGCCGGGACGGACGTCGAGGAGGGTCCGCTCCTCCAGGGAGCGGACGATGGCCCGCATGCGTTCCTGCACTGCCTGGTTCCAGTGGCCCTGGGCTGCGTGTGCCTCGCTGGCGGCGCGGTGTTCGGCGGCGCTGCGGGGGCGGTCGTCGAACAGGACGGCGGTGGAGGTGGGCTGCCGGCGCGGGGTGCCGAGGCGCCACCACAGGGCGGCCACGACGGCGACGACGAACAGGACGACGACGATCAGGCCGATCGTGCCGCCGGGTGTGGCGGAGGCTGCCGAGGTGAACAGCCGGTCGAGCCAGTGCCAGAACGCGTTCAGTGCGCGCTGGAACAGTCCGGGGTCGTTCTCGTGGTACATCCGCTTGGACAGCTCGCGGCGGGCCGCATCCCGCGCGGGATCGCGCGGGATGGTCACGGGCGGCTCGTCTCCCGAGCCGTCGGCCGCGCGGACGGCCGTGTCCACAGCCCGCAGCAGGCCTCGTACGACCGTTTCACCGGTGCCGGACGAGGCCGCCGCCGTGAGCGCTCCCCCCGTGGGACTCACCGCATCAGCTCCCCGGGACGGGACCGGGGGCGCCGGTGCCGGAGGTCTGGACGCCGGCGGCGCGGGCCAGTTCGAGGTCGAGGGCCTCGCGGCGGATGCGCTGGTCGATGTAGAGGAGCACGGTGACGCCCGCGCTGATCGGCAGGGTGAGTGCGCTGCCGATCAGGGTGCCGATTCCCTGGATGACCAGGGCCGTCCAGCCGGGGTGTCCGCCGCCGCTGCCGAGCAGGTCGTTGATGCCGTCGCCGCTGACGGCGGCCCCGACGACGGTGAAGGGGATGGCGACGAGTGCCTGCACGATCCTGACGATGAGCCCGGTGAGCAGCAGGATGCCGAACGTGCGCCACCAGGAGCCGCGTACCAGCTTCGCGGAGCGGCTCATGGCCTTCACGATGCTCTGCCGTTCCAGCATCAGGGCGGGCGTGGACAGGCAGAAGCGGATCACCAGCCACGTCGTGACGACGGTGGCTGCGAGGAGGCCCAGGGCCAGCAGGCCCGCACCCGCGACCTCGTCGCCGCCGACGAGGACGACGAGAATGCCGGGCAGTGCCCCGGCGCACATGACGCCGACGACGATCAGTCCCAGCAGGAGGATCAGGCCGAACAGCTTCGGGAGTTGCGGGCGTGCGTCGCGCCAGGCCTCGCCAATGCCGACCGGCCTGCCCAGGACGGCGCGGCTGGTGATGGTCGTCAGCAGGGCGGTCGCGATGATCACGGCGATCGTGGAGATCACCGCGACGACGCCGGTGCCGATCATGACGTCGGGCAGGGCGCGGAACACGTCGTCGGGGTTGGCGTCACGGCTGCCCAGCTGCACCTGTGCGACGGCGTCGTTCAGGACGAAGCCCTGCATGAGGACGAGGCTGGTTGTCGTGAACAGAGCGACTGCGAGCGAGATGCCGAGCACCGTGCGCCAGTAGGTGCGCATGGTGGAGACGGCGCCGTCGAGGATCTCGCCGACGCCGAGCGGGCGCAGCGGGATGACACCGGGCTTGGCGGCGGGCGGGGGGCCGCCCCAGCCGCCGCCCCATGCTCCGTAGCCGCCGGGAGGGCCGTAACCGCTGTAGCCGCCGGGAGGGCCTGCGTAACCGCCGGGCCCCGGGCCCATGGGCGGCCGGCCGCCCCAGCCCGGGCCGGGCGGCGGGGGCGGCGGGGTGTGGTTCGGGCCGGGGGCACCGGTGGGCGCGGACCACTGCCCGGGTGGCGGCTGCTCCTTGGACCACTTCACGCCTGGGCCCTGCGCGTTCGCGTCCGGCTGCGGTGCGGGTGGGGTGTCGCCGGGGCGGCGGTCGGCAGGCTCGGTGGGACCGGACGCGCCGGGTTCCCGCCCCTCGGACGACGGGGCGGATCCGGGCGAGGCCCAGCCCGGAGTGTCTGTCATCGAAGCTCCTTCTCGGTGCCCGTCCGCGGTCGCGGCGGCAGGTTGGCAGCCATCGTGCCATGGGGTGGTCACCGGGGGACCGGCCGCGGTGGGCGCCGGATCCCTTCAATTGTCCGCCGGATCCGGGGCAGACTGACCGCATGGCTGATCAGCAGGCGCGAACCGACGGGGACAAGCGGCCGACCGAGATACCTGCGATCCGATGGGAGGAACCACCCGAAGGCCCTGTGCTGGTCCTTCTCGACCAGACGCGGCTGCCGGCCGAGGAGGTCGAGCTGGTGTGCACGGACGCGCCGGCGCTGGTGGAGGCGATCCGTTCACTCTCCGTGCGCGGGGCGCCGCTGCTGGGGATCGCGGGCGCGTACGGTGTCGCGCTCGCCGCCGCGCGCGGCTTCGACGTGGCCGAGGCGGCACTGGCGCTCGAGGGCGCCCGGCCCACCGCGGTGAACCTGTCCGTCGGCGTGCGCCGGGCGCGGGCCGCGCATCAGGCGGAGCTGGCGAGGACCGGGGATCCGACGGAGGCGGCCGGGGCGGCGCTGGCCGCGGCGCGGGCGCTGCACCGGGAGGACGCCGAGGCCAGCACTCGGATGGCGGCGCATGGTCTAGCGCTCCTGGACGAGTTGCTGCCCGGCGGCGGGCACCGGATCCTCACCCACTGCAACTCCGGTTCGCTGGTGTCGGGCGGTGAGGGCACGGCCTTCGCGGTGGCCCTGGCGGCGCACCGCGAGGGGCGGCTGCGGCGGCTGTGGGTGGACGAAACGCGTCCGTTGCTGCAAGGTGCTCGCCTGACGGCGTACGAAGCGGCCCGCAGCGGCATGGCGTACACCTTGCTCACGGACAGCGCGGCGGGTTCCCTGTTCGCGGCGGGCGAGGTGGACGCGGTGCTGGTCGGGGCGGACCGGATCGCGGCCGACGGCTCGGTGGCGAACAAGGTGGGGAGTTATCCGCTCGCTGTGCTGGCGCGCTACCACCACGTGCCGTTCATCGTGGTGGCGCCGGTGACGACGGTCGACCCGGACACCCCTGACGGTGCGTCCATCGAGGTCGAGCAGCGCGCCGGATTCGAAGTGACGGAGGTCACAGCACCCCAGGTGCCGGTGACAGGAGCAGGAGGCGGGATTCCGGTGGCACCCCTGGGGACCCAGGCGTACAACCCGGCGTTCGACGTGACGCCGCCCGAGCTGGTGACGGCCATCGTCACCGAGGAGGGAGCCGTTTCACCCGTGACGGCCGAGGCTCTTGCGGAGCTGTGTGCCAGGTCACGCCAGGTAACGATTAGCTAATGGGATGATGTCGTTTATGAAGGGACGAGTCCTTGTCGTCGACGACGACACCGCACTGGCCGAGATGCTCGGGATCGTGCTGCGTGGTGAAGGTTTTGAGCCGTCTTTCGTAGCCGACGGCGACAAGGCGCTGGCCGCTTTCCGGGAGAGCAAGCCCGATCTGGTGCTGCTCGACCTGATGCTGCCCGGGCGTGACGGCATCGAGGTGTGCCGGCTGATCCGGGCGGAGTCCGGGGTGCCGATCGTGATGCTCACGGCGAAGAGCGACACCGTCGACGTGGTCGTGGGCCTGGAGTCGGGTGCCGACGACTACATCGTCAAGCCGTTCAAGCCGAAGGAGCTGGTCGCCCGGATCCGGGCGCGGCTGCGGCGTTCGGAGGAGCCGGCGCCGGAGCAGCTGACCATCGGTGACCTGGTCATCGACGTGGCCGGGCACTCGGTGAAGCGGGACGGGCAGTCGATCGCGCTGACCCCGCTGGAGTTCGACCTGCTGGTCGCGCTCGCCCGCAAGCCGTGGCAGGTGTTCACGCGTGAGGTGCTGCTCGAGCAGGTGTGGGGCTACCGGCACGCCGCCGACACGCGGCTCGTCAACGTGCACGTCCAGCGGCTGCGTTCCAAGGTCGAGAAGGACCCGGAGCGGCCGGAGATCGTGGTGACCGTCCGTGGTGTCGGTTACAAGGCCGGGCCGAGCTGACATGTCCAGGGACAGCGCCGCTTCGGCTCCCGGCCGGTCCGGGGCCCGTCCGGGGCGGCCTGTCGGCCGGACGGCGGGTGCGCGGCTCAGGAGCCTCTTCGAGGGCGGACTGCTCGAGGGCGGGGTCCAGGGCAGCCCGGTCATCAGGCTGTTCCTGCGCTGGGTGCGCCGTCCGCTGCTGCCGGTGATGCGGCTGTGGCGGCGCAACATCCAGCTGCGGGTCGTCGCCACGACACTGGTGATGTCGCTGGGCGTGGTCCTGCTGCTCGGCTTCGTCGTGATCGGGCAGGTGCGCAACGGCCTGCTGGACGCGAAGGTGAAGGCCTCGCAGAGCCAGGCCACGGGCGGCTTCGCGGTGGCCAAGCAGAGGGCCGACGAGGCGGAGAGCGGTGCCGGAACCGGCGCCGGCGCCGGTGCGGCCGCCGGTGCCGGCACCGCCGACGGCACGGCGACCGTGGACGGCCGGCAGTCGCAGAACGTCATCCAGTGGATGAGCGACCTCGTGGAGTCGCTGTCCAGCGGCGGCGCGGGCGCCTTCGACGTCGTCACGCTGCCCGTCGGCGACGACAGCGGTGGCGGGCGCAGCCCGCGCGGTTCCGGGAACGTCAACCCGACCTCCAGCGTGCCCGCAGACCTGCGCGACAAGGTCAACGGCGGTACGACGGCCGCCCAGAGCTACACCCGGATCGTCTATTCCAACGGCAAGGAGTCCCAGCCGGCGCTGGTCATCGGCAAGCAGGTCAACGACCCCAACGGGCGGCCGTACGAGCTGTACTACCTCTTCCCGCTCACGCAGGAGGAGAAGTCGCTGAGCCTGGTCAAGGGCACGCTCGCGACCGCCGGGCTGTTCGTCGTCGTGCTGCTGGGCGCCATCGCCTGGCTGGTGGTGCGGCAGGTCGTCACGCCGGTGCGGATGGCGGCCGGGATCGCGGAGCGGCTGTCCGCCGGGCGGCTGCAGGAGCGGATGAAGGTCACCGGCGAGGACGACATCGCGCGTCTGGGCGAGGCCTTCAACAAGATGGCGCAGAACCTCCAGGTGAAGATCCAGCAGCTGGAGGACCTGTCGCGGATGCAGCGCCGGTTCGTGTCCGACGTCTCGCACGAGCTGCGTACCCCGCTGACGACCGTCCGCATGGCCGCCGATGTCATCCATGAGGCCCGCGAGGACTTCGACCCGGTGACCGCCCGGTCGGCCGAACTGCTCGCCGACCAGCTGGACCGGTTCGAGTCGCTGCTCGCGGACCTGCTGGAGATCAGCCGGTTCGACGCGGGGGCGGCGGCACTGGAGGCCGAGCCGATAGACCTCAGGGAGGTCGTGCGGCGTGTGGTCAGCGGCGCCGAGCCGCTCGCCGAGCGCAAGGGCACGCACATACGCGTGCTCGGTGATCAGCAGCCCGTCGTCGCCGAGGCCGACGCCCGCCGGGTGGAGCGCGTGCTGCGCAATCTCGTCGTCAACGCCGTCGAGCACGGCGAGGGCAAGGACGTCGTCGTCAAGCTCGCCGCTGCCGGTGGCGCGGTCGCCGTCGCGGTGCGCGACTACGGCGTGGGGCTCAAGCCGGGTGAGGCGACGCGCGTCTTCAGCCGTTTCTGGCGCGCGGACCCGGCACGCGCGCGTACCACCGGCGGTACGGGCCTCGGGCTGTCGATCGCCCTGGAGGACGCGCGGTTGCACGGCGGCTGGCTGCAGGCCTGGGGCGAGCCGGGCGGCGGCTCCCAGTTCCGGCTGACGCTGCCCCGGACCGCGGACGAGCCGCTGCGGGGCTCGCCGATACCGCTGGAGCCCAAGGACTCGCGGCGCAACCGCGGCCTCGACGAGGCCGGGCTGCCCGGGGGAGGTGAGGAGAAGCGGGCGACCGTGCCGGTGCAGCAGGGTGGGGCCCAGGCGCCCGCGCTGCCGCCACGCGCCCCGGTCGCGCCTCGCCCGGGCGCCGCCGGCCCGGCGGCGCTGCCCGGCAACGGCAACGGCGCGCGCGTGGTGCCCCGGCCCGCCGGTGGCACGCAGCGCGCGGACGGCAAGTCCGCCACACCTCCGGCACCCGACACGGGCGCGGCCCGGCCGGATGCGGCCCAAGCGGAGGACTCGACCGAGCCAGGGGAGGCATTTCGTGGGCGCTGACCGCAAGGGGGGCGCCCGGCCCAGGCCGGGACGCGCGGTGGCGTACGCCGCCCTGGGAGCCGTACTGCTGGCCGGGTGCGCCTCGATGCCCGACAGCGGGGATCTGCGGAACGTGGAGTCCACACCGCGGCAGGACACCCGGGTCCGGGTGTTCGCCGTGCCGCCGGCCGAGGGCGCGGGTCCCGCTGAGATCATGCAGGGCTTCCTGGAGGCGCTGACCAGCGACGACCCGGACTACGACACGGCCCGCAAGTACCTGACGTCCGACGCGGCGCGCCGCTGGCGGCCGGAGCGGTCGACGACGGTCCTCGCGGGCGGTCCGAGCATCGAGCCGGACTGCCGTGCGGGCGGCGGCACGGAGCCGACCAGCAGCGTCACCTGTGTGCTGGCGGGCAGCCGGGTCGCGACCGTGGACGCGCAGCTGGCGTACCAGCCGGCCGGGGGTGCCTACCGCAAGAAGGTCCACCTCACGCGGAGCCCCAAGGACGGTCAGTGGCGCATCGACGGGCTGCCCGACGGTGTCGTCATGGGCAAGTCGGACTTCCAGCGCAACTACACGTCCGTCGACAAGTACTACTTCGCCTCCGACACGGTGGTCGGGGCGGCGGGGCAGCCGGTGGCGGTCGCCGACCCGGTGTTCGTGCGCGGCAAGGTGGACCCGATGACACAGCTGGTCCGCTCGCTGGTCGGCGGCCCCTCCCGCTGGCTCAGGCCGGTCGTCAGGTCCAGTTTCCCGACCGGTACGGCCCTGCAGAAGGACGCGTCGGGGCTGGCGCCGGACGACCAGAACAAGCTGACGGTGCCGCTGAACCTCAAGGCGTCCCAGGTCGCGGCGCGCAAGTGCACCGAGATGGCGACGCAGGTGCTGTTCACGTTGCGGAACCTGGCGCCGACGCTGGAGTCCGTGGAGTTGCAGGGCGTCGGCGGGCACCGGCTGTGCGACCTGAGCGAGGAGCGCGCGGAGACCGTCGCGTGGCGGGGGTCGGCCAAGAGCCCCGAGAACCTGTACTTCCTCGACGGCAAGCACCGGCTGGTGCGGATACCGACGGGGAGCACGAGCACCAGCGCCGTTCCGGTGCCGGGTCCGCTCGGCGAGGGCGACAGGGCGCTCGATTCGGTGGCCGTGTCGCGGGACGAGCACACCGCGGCCGGCGTGGGCGACCAGGGCAGGTCGTTGTACGTGACGTCGCTGGCGTCGGGCGGTTCGCTGGGGGACGCGCTGGTGACCAGCCAGGGTCCGACCCCGGCCGACCGGCTGACGACGCCGAGCTGGGACGCCCGCGGCGACCTGTGGGTGGCCGACCGTGACCCGCACCGCAGGCGGCTGTACGTCATGGAGCAGGGCGTCGCCAAGCCGCAGGAGGTCGCGATCCCGGACCTGTCCGGCCAGATCCAGGATGTGCGGGTCGCGGCCGACGGGGTGCGGATCGCGCTCGTCGTGACGAAGGGCGACAAGCGGTCCCTGCTCATCGGCCGGATCCAGCGCGACGACGGGACCGGGCAGGGCACGTCGGTCGTGGAACTGCGGTCGGCCGCACCCGACTTGGAGCAGGTCGGCGCCCTGTCGTGGGCCGGGGACAGCAGGCTGCTCGTCGTCGGCCGGGAGCAGGGCGGCGTGCTGCAGATGCGGTACGTCCAGGTCGACGGCTCCACGCTCGACGGTCCGGCGCCGGGCGCGCTCACCGGCGTGAAGTCGATCGCCGCGTCCGAGGACGAGCGGGTGCCGCTGGTCGCCTACTCGGAGGACGACGGGATCGTACGGCTGCCGTCCGGGTCGCAGTGGCAGAAGGTGGACAAGGACGGCTCGGCACCGGTCTATCCGGGCTGACCACCGTGCCGCGCACCGCCCGTTCCCCCGTGTGGGGGATGGGCGGTGCGCGCTTTTGCGGGGTTGTCCACAGGCGGTTGTCCACAGGGGTGGCCGGGTGGCGTCGGCATTGGCACAGTGGTGGACATGCGGGGGTGGTGGCGAGACCTCACCGACCTGGTGCTGCCGGCCGAGTGCGCGGGCTGCGGGGCACCTCGTACGGTGCTTTGCCCGCGCTGCCGGGCCGCGCTGTGCGGTCGCGTGCCGCGGCGGGTGCGGCCGGTGCCGGAGCCGGACGGGCTGCCGGTGGTGCATGCGGCGGCTCCGTACGCGGAGGAGGTGCGCACGCTCCTCCTCGCCCACAAGGAGCGGGGCGCGCTGGCTCTCACGGGAGAGCTGGGCGCCGCTCTGGCGGGGGCTGTGCGGGCGGGGCTCGGCGGGCGCGGTGCCGACGGCGGTGCCGGGGAGTCCGGGACCGTCCTGCTCGTTCCCGTGCCGTCCGCCCGGTGGGCGGTTCGGGCGCGCGGGCACGATCCGGTGCGGCGGATGGCGCTCGCGGCGGCCGGGGAGCTGCGGCGCACCGGGACGCCGGCCGGGGTGGCCGCCGTGCTGCGCCAGCGGCGTCCGGTGGCGGACCAGGCCGGGCTGGACGCACGGCGACGTCTCGCGAACCTCGCGGGCGCGCTGGAGGTGACGGCGGGCGGCGCCCGGCTGCTCGGCTCCGGCCCCGTCGTGCTCGTCGACGACCTGATCACGACGGGCGCCAGCCTCGCGGAGGCGGCACGGGCCGTCCGGGACGTGGCAGAGGAGCGAAGTCGAGTGAGAACGGCCGTGTACGGGGCCGTAACTCGGGAAGGAAGGGATGAACAACGGATCGGAGCACGGACGGAGCGCGAGAAGTGGGTGCATGGTGCACCGGAAAAGGCGTCGCCGAACGGCCTCTGGCATGCGCTCCGTGCAGCCGTGGTCGCCGCTCCGCGGGATTCTTTCGAAATAAACAGGAACTGACCGCCGACCTGCGTCGTTGCAGGTAGCGAGAGGGTAATTCAGCTGAACGGAGGTACGCCGGAGTAGAGGGTGACGACATCCGTCCGGGCGAGATATGTTCGGTTGTGAGGAAAGGCGCAGGCCACACCTCTCATATCGGAATGCCGTGCCACGGGTTTTCCGCAATCACCCGTGCCGGTGGGGTGGAGATCTCGCCCATGGGGGAGGAGGAGGTGGAAGTCACCGAGTCCGAGGTCCGGTGGTCACCGGACCTGGTGCGAAAGGGAGATGCTCCGCCGAGCGGGCGGAGCGATCCGGGAACGGAGTTCTGCGTGGACATCGTCGTCAAAGGCCGCAAGACCGAGGTGCCCGAGCGGTTCCGCAAGCACGTGGCCGAGAAGCTGAAGCTGGAGAAGATCCAGAGGCTCGATGCCAAGGTGATCAGCCTCGACGTCGAGGTGTCCAAGGAGCCGAACCCCCGACAGGCCGACCGTTGCGATCGAGTGGAGATCACGCTCCGCTCCCGCGGTCCGGTGATCCGGGCGGAGGCAGCGGCCAGCGATCCGTACGCGGCACTCGACCTGGCGGCGGAGAAGCTGGACGCCCGGTTGCGCAAGCAGCACGACAAGCGATTCTCGCGCCGGGGCGCACGCCGGATCTCGGCGGCCGAGGTTGCCGATCACGTCCCGGGCGCGGCGACGCTGAACGGCACCGGCCTTCCCGTCCAGGAGGAAGAGGCGGAGGGAGTGCCGACGAAGAAGATCGGCTCGCTGGAGGTCAAGGGTGACGGCCCCCTCGTCGTCCGCGAGAAGACCCACGTCGCCTCCCCGATGAGCCTCGACCAGGCCCTCTACGAGATGGAGCTGGTCGGCCACGACTTCTACTTGTTCGTCGACGCGGAGACGAAGGAACCGAGCGTCGTCTACCGGCGGCACGCCTACGACTACGGCGTGATCCACCTCAGCACGGATCCGATGGTCGCCGAGGCGCAGGCCCCCGCGGCGGGTGGCACGCTGGGCGGCTGACATCCGGCCCCAGCAGATCCGGTGCCCCTGGGAGCGCGTGTGCGCCCCCAGGGGCACCTGTGTGCGACCACTTCACGCCCCGCACGTCACCTCTGTGCCGCCCGGGCATGAAATCATGGCCGGACCGGCCCAACCGGTGGGCCGCTGCCTTGGGTTGGCGATGGCACAGGACCACGGGCCACAGCCTCAGGGGGAGGAACGATGGCGGACACCTTCGGACCGATGCGGGACGGGGATGGCGACGACGGTGTCATCGGCATGCGGCCGGACGCGGGCGCCGTACGCGCGGAGCCGATCAGAGTCCTGGTCGTGGACGATCACGCCCTCTTCCGGCGCGGCCTGGAGATCGTGCTCGCGGCCGAGGAGGACATCCAGGTCGTCGGCGAGGCCGGCGACGGCGCCGAGGCCGTGGACAAGGCCGCCGACCTGCTGCCCGACATCGTGCTGATGGACGTCCGCATGCCCAAGCGCGGCGGGATCGAGGCCTGCACCTCCATCAAGGAGGTCGCTCCCAGCGCGAAGATCATCATGCTGACGATCAGCGACGAGGAGGCCGATCTCTACGACGCGATCAAGGCGGGGGCGACCGGATACCTCCTGAAGGAGATCTCCACGGACGAGGTGGCGACCGCCATTCGCGCGGTGGCCGACGGGCAGTCCCAGATCAGCCCGTCCATGGCGTCCAAGCTCCTCACCGAGTTCAAGTCGATGATCCAGCGCACCGACGAACGCCGGCTGGTGCCCGCGCCGCGGCTGACCGACCGGGAGCTGGAGGTCCTCAAGCTCGTCGCCACCGGGATGAACAACCGGGACATCGCCAAGGAACTGTTCATCTCGGAGAACACCGTGAAGAACCACGTCCGCAACATCCTGGAGAAGCTCCAGCTGCACTCCAGGATGGAAGCCGTGGTCTACGCGATGCGGGAGAAGATCCTCGAGATCCGTTAGCGGCGGCGGACTAGGCCAGGGTGCGGGCGAGTTCGCTGGTCAGGGCCTCGCGCAGGGCGGGTGGGTCCACCCGCTCCACCCGGACGTCCGTGCAGTCCACCCAGGTCGCCGCCTCGACCAGGGCCTGGGCGACCGCCGGAACCGCCTTGGGGCCGTCCAGGGTGACCTGCTTGGCCACCAGCGTGCGGCCCTCGCGGGCCGGGTCGACCCGCCCGACCAGCCGGCCGCCCGCGAGCACCGGCATCGCGAAGTAGCCGTAGACCCGCTTCGGCCTGGGCACGTACGCCTCCAGGCGGTGGGTGAAGCCGAAGATGCGCTCCGTGCGCGCCCGCTCCCAGACCAGCGAGTCGAACGGCGACAGCAGCGTGGTCCGGTGACGCCCGCGTGGCGCCGTGGCAAGGGCCGCCGGGTCCGCCCAGGCCGGCTTCCCCCAGCCCTCGACCTCGACCGGCACCAGCCCCGAGTCGGCGATGACCGCGTCCACCTGTTCGCCCTTGAGGCGGTGGTAGTCGGCGATGTCCGCGCGTGTGCCGACGCCGAGGGACTCGCCGGCCAGCCGGACCAGACGGCGCAGGCACTCGCCGTCGTCCAGCTCGTCGTGCAGCAGCGCGTCCGGGACGGCGCGCTCGGCGAGGTCGTACACCCGCTTCCAGCCGCGCCGCTCGACGCACACCACCTCGCCGTACATCAGCGCGCGCTCCACGGCGACCTTGGTGCCGGACCAGTCCCACCACTCGTTCGTCTTCTTCGCGCCGCCCAGTTCCGTGGAGGTCAGCGGGCCCTCCGCGCGCAGTTGCTTGATGACCTGGTCGTAGGCGCCCTCGGGCAGCGCGTGGTTCCAGTGCGGGCGGTCCCGGTAGGCGCGGCGGCGGAAGGCGAAGTGCGGCCACTCCTCGATGGGCAGGATGCACGCCGCGTGCGACCAGTACTCGAAGGCGTGCGGGCGCGCCGCCGACACGCCGGTGGACGCGCCCTTCCAGTAGGCGGCTTCGACCGTCTTGCGGCCGACCGCGCCGAGCCGGGCGTAGGGCACGAGTTCGTGGGAGCGGGCGAGGACCGAGATCGTGTCGAGCTGGACCGCGCCGAGGTGGCGCAGCACCCCCCGGACTCCGGCCCGCCGGTCGGGCGCGCCGAGGAAGCCCTGGGCGCGCAGGGCGATACGGCGGGCGTCGTCCGCGGTGAGGGTGGTGGTCGGGCGCGGCAGGGTCGTCATGCCCCGGACGATAGAGGGTGCCACTGACAGTCCCCGGCGACCTGCGGTTTCACCGGACGCGCGCGGGCAGGTACGGCGCCGTGGACGGCAGGCCGAGGTCCGAGGGGAGCAGGGAGCCGACCCAGCAGTCCCGGCGTACGCCCTTGTTGTTGAGCGCGGAGCGCAGGGTGCCCTCGATGGTGAAACCCGCGCGTTCGGCCACCGCGCGGGAGGCGTGGTTGCCGACCTCGGCACGCCACTCGACCCGGTCGACACCGAGCTCGGTGAAGATCCACCGGCAGGCGGTGAGTGTGGCCTCGGTGACGTACCCGTGGCCGCGATGCTTCTCGGCCGCCCAGAAGCCGACCTCCGCCACGCCGAGCGAGCGCATGGTGAGACTGAGCATGCCGGCGAGTTCCCCGGCGGTGAGGAAGACGCCGAAGGTGAACATCGAACCCTCTGCCCAGCCGTCGGGGACCAGCTGCTCGGTGAAGCCGCTCGCGTGCTCGGGCAGATACGGCGACGGCACGGTGGTCCAGCGCTGGATGTCGGCGTCCTGCACGGCGTCGTGCACCGCCTGCGTGTCGTGCGGGCCTACCGTGCGCAGGACCAGGCGGTCCGTGGTGAGTGTGACGGGTTCCATCGGCCGATTGTGCTCGGCGGCACGCGGTCGGGCCATCGGTTTTCGCCATGCGTGAGCACACGATCACAGTTCGCGCAAATCCTCGCGCCGATGCGGCACTATCGCCGTGGCCCGTCCGTTGTCCTGGGTGAAGCAGCCGTCGGGCCGCCAGGCCTCCCGGCCCAGCCGGGTCCTCGCATACGATGGCCGTTGCTCAGTATGTCCAATGGAAACCGACCGTCCCAGGCCCGACCGGCAAGGAGACAAACCCCCGTGTCCGTCCTCTCGAAGATCATGCGTGCAGGCGAAGGCAAGATCCTGCGCAAGCTGCACCGCATCGCGGACCAGGTCAACTCCATCGAAGAGGACTTCGTCGACCTCTCCGACGCCGAGCTGCGAGCCCTCACCGAGGAGTACAAGCAGCGCTACGCCGATGGTGAGAGCCTGGACGACCTGCTCCCCGAGGCGTTCGCCACCGTCCGCGAGGCCGCCAAGCGCGTCCTCGGCCAGCGGCACTACGACGTGCAGCTGATGGGTGGCGCCGCCCTCCACCTCGGCTACGTCGCCGAGATGAAGACCGGCGAGGGCAAGACCCTCGTCGGCACCCTGCCCGCGTATCTGAACGCCCTGTCCGGAGACGGCGTCCACATCGTCACGGTCAACGACTACCTGGCCGAGCGCGACTCGGAGATGATGGGCCGCGTCCACAAGTTCCTGGGCCTGGACGTCGGCTGCATCCTCGCCAACATGACGCCGGCCCAGCGCCGCGAGCAGTACGCGTGCGACATCACCTACGGCACGAACAACGAGTTCGGCTTCGACTACCTGCGCGACAACATGGCGTGGTCGAAGGACGAGCTGGTGCAGCGCGGCCACAACTTCGCGATCGTCGACGAGGTCGACTCCATCCTGGTCGACGAGGCCCGTACGCCGCTGATCATCTCCGGCCCGGCCGACCAGGCCACCAAGTGGTACGGCGACTTCGCCAAGCTCGTGCTGCGCCTGAAGAAGGGCGAGGCGGGCAACCCCCTCAAGGGCCTCGAGGAGACCGGCGACTACGACGTCGACGAGAAGAAGCGCACGGTCGCCATCCACGAGTCCGGTGTCTCCAAGGTCGAGGACTGGCTGGGCATCGACAACCTCTACGAGTCGGTGAACACCCCGCTCGTGGGTTACCTGAACAACGCCATCAAGGCCAAGGAGCTCTTCAAGCGCGACAAGGACTACGTCGTCATCGACGGCGAGGTCATGATCGTCGACGAGCACACCGGCCGTATCCTCGCCGGCCGCCGCTACAACGAGGGCATGCACCAGGCGATCGAGGCGAAGGAAGGGGTGGACATCAAGGACGAGAACCAGACGCTCGCCACGATCACCCTGCAGAACTTCTTCCGCCTCTACAACAAGCTCTCCGGCATGACCGGTACGGCGATGACCGAGGCCGCCGAGTTCCACCAGATCTACAAGCTCGGCGTGGTCCCGATCCCGACGAACAGGCCGATGGTCCGCAAGGACCAGTCGGACCTGATCTACCGCACCGAGGTCGCCAAGTTCGAGGCGGTCGTCGACGACATCGCCGAGAAGCACGAGAAGGGCCAGCCGATCCTCGTCGGCACGACGTCCGTCGAGAAGTCGGAGTACCTCTCGCAGCAGCTGTCCAAGCGCGGTATCCAGCACGAGGTGCTCAACGCCAAGCACCACGAACGCGAGGCGTCGATCGTCGCCCAGGCCGGCCGCAAGGGCGCGGTGACCGTGGCCACCAACATGGCCGGCCGTGGTACGGACATCAAGCTCGGCGGCAACCCCGAGGACCTCGCCGAGGCGGAGCTGCGCCAGCGCGGCCTCGACCCCGAGGAGCACATCGAGGAGTGGGCGCACGCCCTGCCCGCCGCCCTGGAGAAGGCCGAACAGGCCGTCAAGGCGGAGAAGGAGGAGGTCGAGGAGCTCGGCGGCCTCTACGTCCTCGGCACCGAGCGGCACGAGTCGCGGCGCATCGACAACCAGCTGCGCGGTCGTTCCGGCCGTCAGGGCGACCCCGGCGAGTCCCGCTTCTACCTGTCGCTCGGCGACGACCTGATGCGCCTGTTCAAGGCCCAGATGGTGGAGCGCGTGATGTCCATGGCCAATGTGCCGGACGACGTGCCGATCGAGAACAAGATGGTCACGCGCGCGATCGCGTCCGCGCAGTCGCAGGTCGAGCAGCAGAACTTCGAGACCCGTAAGAACGTTCTGAAGTACGACGAGGTGCTCAACCGGCAGCGCGAGGTCATCTACGGCGAGCGCCGGCGCGTCCTGGAGGGCGAGGACCTGCACGAGCAGGTCCAGCACTTCATGGACGACACGATCGACGCGTACGTCGCCGCCGAGACCGCCGAGGGCTTCCCGGAGGACTGGGACCTGGACCGGCTGTGGGGCGCCTTCCGGCAGCTGTACCCGGTGAAGGTCACCGTCGAGGAGCTGGAGGAGGCCGCCGGCGACCGGGCGGGTCTCACCGCGGAGTTCATCTCCGAGTCCATCAAGGAGGACATCCACGAGCAGTACGAGGCCCGGGAGGCCCAGCTCGGCTCCGAGATCATGCGGGAGCTGGAGCGCCGGGTCGTGCTGTCGGTCCTCGACCGCAAGTGGCGTGAGCACCTCTACGAGATGGACTACCTCCAGGAGGGCATCGGCCTGCGCGCGATGGCGCAGAAGGACCCGCTGGTCGAGTACCAGCGCGAGGGCTTCGACATGTTCACCGCGATGATGGACGGCATCAAGGAGGAGTCCGTCGGCTACCTGTTCAACCTGGAGGTCCAGGTCGAGCAGCAGGTCGAGGAGGTCCCGGTCGAGGAGGCGGAGCCGGTCGGCGAGGGTGTCCACGACACGGTTCCGGCGCAGGCCGGGGCGCGTCCGGAGATCCGTGCGAAGGGGCTGGACGTTCCCCAGCGGCGGGATCTGCACTTCTCGGCGCCCACCGTGGACGGTGAGGGCGGCATCGTGGAGCGTGACCTCGAGGACGACGAGCCGGTGCGGTCCGAGTCGGACGGGCTGACCCGGGCCGAGCGGCGGCGTCAGGCCAAGGGCGGGCGGCGTCGTAAGAAGTAGCGGCTTGCCTGCGGCGCTTTGACCGTGCCGAAGGGCCGGGTTCCTTTGGGGCCCGGCCCTTCGGCGTTGTGTGTTCCCGGATGCCCCGCGCCTGCGGCTGGGCGGGGTCTCGCCGGCCCGCAGGTGTGTGTGGGGCTGTCAGGGGTGGTTGCCGGTTTCCACCGCTGTGCAGCGCCAGCGGAGGTCCCGGCCGAGTTCCAGGCGGAAGGCCAGGGCGCGGAGCCGGTCGCCGGCGCTGATGCGGGCGAAGACCTCCAGGGCGCCGTCGCGCGGGACGTAGTAGCCGATGTCGTGAACGCGGGGGCGGGAGCCCCGCGTGCGCAGGGGGCTGCGTTCGGCGAGGCGGATGAGGTCGTCGTAGGCGCGGCCGGCGGTGTGGCGGAGCATCCAGTGGACGGGCCGCTGACCGCTCAGGACGGCCAGCAGACGGTCGGCGAAGAGGTCGGTGGGGCGGGGCTGTCGTAGGGGCGTTCGGGACGCTGCGGGGGCTGCTTCCGGCGCAGTGGGCGGGCGGGTGAGGGCCGGCTCCGGGCTCGTGGCCGGGCGGGTGCCGGCCGGCTGCGGGTGGTCGGTCGCCCGCCGGGCCGTCGGACGGCGGGACGGGACCCTGGGTGGGGCTCCCGCCGGGCGGCGGGTGTCGTGGCGGGTGGGCGGGCGGTGGCGCGGGCGGGGCTGGGAGGTGCGGCTCGTCGCCTTGTCCGTGGTGCGGCTCATGACCTTGTTCATGGGGTCCCCGTTCGGCGGCCCGATCGATACCGGGCGGTAACTCGCTGGTGGGGATCTTGTACGGGGGCCGGTGGCGGGGTGGCAAGGACGGCGGAGCGAGCTCGGAAGGGGGCCGGAGGTTCACCTATCCGGGGGACGCGGGACGGGCCGACCGCTGTGATGCGGCGGGTGCCCCGGGTGAATTCGCGGCACGGGGTCGACGGCCTCCGGGGCGTGGGCACAGACCCGAAAGGGGACGGGCGCACGTATCCTGAAGGCCCTCCGGGAGACGCGGCAGCCGGCCTTCCCGGGGCCTCAGCGGAGCCTTTGAGCAGGAAAGAGCGGCCAGCATGCGCGTCTACGTCCCCCTGACCCTTCCCGGTCTCGCCGAGGCGCACAAGACGGGTGAGCTGGGGAGCGGCCCCTTCGCCGCGTATGCCGTCACGCCCGCGTTGCGCGAGTGGTACGTCTCGGAGGACATCGAGGAGCTGGAGTACGCGGCGCTCAGCCGGGCCGCGCTGGCCTCGCTGCGGCGGCTCGCGGCGGACCCGGACGCGGTACGGCGCCGGGTCGTGGTCGCCGTGGACGTGGCCGACGGTGCCGCGACCGTCGACCCCGACCGTGGTCTCGACCCGACCGCTCTGGGCGAGGTGACCGTGACGGTGACCGTGCCGCTCGCCAAGGCGGCCGCGGTGCACGTCGACGCCGATGACGCGGAGCAGGACGTGGCCGCGGCGGCCGAGGCGCTGGAGGCGGCCGACGGCGGGGACGACGACGCGCAGTCCGTCGTGGACGGAGCGGACGATCACGAGCTGCTGTGGTACGCCACGCAGGAGATCCACAACCTGGTCGGACCGGCCTGACCTGGGCGTATCCGCTCGCGGCGGTCGTTGTCAGTGGGGGCGGGTACGGTCTTTGGCATGGGGATGCAGGCAAGCACGCACATCGTCTGGGACTGGAACGGCACGCTGTTCCACGACAATGACGCGATCATCGGGGCGACCAACGCGGCCTTCGCCGAGCTGGGGCTCGCGCCGATCACCCTGGAGCAGTACCGGTCGCTGTACTGCGTGCCGGTGCCGAAGTTCTACGAGCGGCTGCTCGGCCGGCTGCCGACCGATGCCGAGTGGGAGCTGATGGACGGGGTCTTCCACCGGTACTACGCCGAGCACCGGACGCGGTGCGGTCTGACCGAGGGGGCGGCGGACCTGCTCGCGGGGTGGCGGTCGGCGGGGTACAGCCAGTCGCTGCTGAGCATGTACGGGCACGAGGAACTGGTGCCACTGGTGCGGGGATTCGGCATAGAGGCGCATTTCCTGAGGGTCGACGGGCGGACGGGGCCGTCCGGGGGCAGCAAGGCCGCGCACATGGTGCGGCATCTGAAGGCGCTGAGCGGGGTGGTGGAGCCCGCGCGGACCGTGGTGATCGGGGACGCGGCGGACGACGCGGTCGCGGCGGGGCGAGTCGGGGCCCGGGCGGTGCTGTACACCGGCGGGTCGCACAGCCGGGCCAGTCTGGAGGAGGCGGGGGTGCCGGTGGTGGACACGTTGGCCGAGGCAGTGGAGGAAGCGGAGCGAATAGCGGCGTAGCAGGGGCTTGTCAGGTGCCCTGCTGCGCCAGCGGGGCGGGCGTTCGTTGCGCTGGACCGCGCTTGCAGCGTGCCGCCGAACCGCGGCGCCACCGGCGAGACCCCGCCCCGCCACCCGGTTCAGTTCGCCGGTGCCTTGCTCCTCAGTACCCGGAGGAACTCCCGCATCCAGGCCGGGTGGTCCGGCCAGGCCCGGGAGGAGACCAGGGTGCCGTCGACCACGGCCTCGGCGTCCTGGAAGCCCGCTCCGGCCGCCTGCATGTCCGGCTCGAGCGCGGGGTACGCCGTGACCCGGCGGCCGCGCAGGCTGTCGATCGCCGCGGTGAGCAGCGGACCGTGGCAGATCTGGGCGACCGGCTTGTCGGAGTCGAAGAACGCCTTGAGGATCTTCCGCAGTTCGGGGTCGTTGCGCAGATACTCGGGGGCCCGCCCGCCGGGGATGACGACGGCCGCGTACTCCCCGGGATCCACGTCGGAGAAGGCCAGGTCGGCGGGCCAGGTGTAGCCGGGCTTCTCGGTGTAGGTGTCGTAGCCGGGTTCGAAGTCGTGGACGACGAAGCGGAGCGTCTTGCGGGAGGGAGCCGCGATATGGACGTCGTAGCCTTCCTCGCGCAGACGCTGGTACGGGTAGAGGACTTCCAGGGACTCCGCCGCGTCGCCGGTGACGATCAGGATCTTCGCGGGCATGTCGGCTCCTCCGGGTACTCCGGTGTTCCGGTACTCCTGAGCGGGACGCACTGTCCCTGGGCAAGGTGCCAACACCAGGCGTGCTTGCCAAGGGGGCCGTCGCGGTTCCGGCGACGACCTCGGAGCCTCACCGGATGTCAGGGTGCCCTGTTCTCAGAGTGCGGTCGGGACTCTGCCCGCGCGACCGGACGCCGCCGCCCGCCCCTGCCGCCCGCGCCGGTGACCCCAGGGGCCCCACGCATCCGGATACGTCACCACCCCCCGCCCGGCCGCTGTGCAGAACGTCAAACTTCACCCCTTGGTTTTGTACACATACGGCTCATGACGGGTCCGGGGTAAGGAGCGATAGCCTTGTGGCGTGATCAGCGCGATATCTCGCGGGGGCGATCCTGCCCCCGCCCTGCGCCCGGGTTGCACGGAACACCTCCGTGACCGGGCGGCGGTCGCTGGTCTTCGCGGGCGGGACGGGGCCGCAGCAGCCCCCGGGACGCCGAGGACACCCCTGGACACGGCGGCGCCGAGAGCAGCGTCACACCCCATGGGCGTGTCGAGAATGGCCGAATTCCCCCCGCGTATCTCACCTCGCGGCATAGCGTCGATACGGACCGGACACCCCGGGCCGTGGCGTCGGGCCGGAGGGGAAGAGACCGTACTTCCTTCTACGTCACGCAACGGCGCGCGACAGGAGTCAGAGGACAATGCAGACCAAGCTGGACGAAGCCAAGGCCGAGCTGCTCGAGAGGGCCGCCCGGGTAGCTGAGAACAGCCCGGTCGGGGGGCACCTACCGACCGGGACCACGGGCGAGGGCTCCCCGGACACCCCGGACAGCGAGTCCGTGCTCGCGTTCCTCCAGCGCTACTACCTGCACACGGCCCCGGAAGACCTCACCGGCCGCGACCCGGTCGACGTCTTCGGCGCCGCGCTGTCGCACTACCGGCTCGCCGAGCACCGCCCCCAGGGCACGGCGAACGTGCGGGTCCACACCCCGACCGTGGAGGAGAACGGGTGGACCTGCAGTCACTCGGTCGTGGAGGTCGTCACCGACGACATGCCCTTCCTCGTCGACTCGGTCACCAATGAGCTGACCCGGCGCGGGCGCGGCATCCATGTCGTCGTCCACCCCCAGTTCGTCGTCCGGCGCGACCTGACCGGCAAGCTGATCGAGGTCCTGCCGACCCCGCCCGCCGGCGACCTTCCGCACGACGCGCACTTCGAGTCCTGGATCCACGTCGAGATCGACCGGGAGACCGACCGCGCCGACCTGAAGCAGATCACCGCCGACCTGCTGCGCGTGCTGTCCGACGTCCGCGAGGCCGTCGAGGACTGGGAGAAGATGCGGGACGCGGCGACCCGGATCGCCGACGGCCTGGAGAGCGAGCCGCTGCCCGGCGACCTGCCCGCGCCCGAGGCCGAGGAGGCCCGCGAGCTGCTGCGCTGGCTGGCCGACGACCACTTCACCTTCCTCGGCTACCGCGAGTACCAGCTGCGCGACGACGACACGCTCGCCGCAGTGCCCGGCACCGGTCTCGGCATACTGCGCTCGGACCCCCACCACGCCGAGGACGAGCAGCACCCGGTCAGCCCCTCCTTCGAGCGGCTGCCCGCCGACGCCCGCGCGAAGGCCCGCGAGCACAAGCTCCTCGTGCTGACGAAGGCCAACAGCCGGGCCACCGTGCACCGGCCGTCGTACCTGGACTACATCGGCGTCAAGAAGTTCGACGAGCAGGGGAACGTCGTCGGTGAGCGGCGGTTCCTCGGGCTGTTCTCCTCGGCCGCGTACACCGAGTCCGTGCGCCGCGTCCCCGTCATCCGCCGCAAGGTCGACGAGGTGCTGGAGCGCGCCGGGTTCTCGCCCCACAGCCACGACGGCCGGGACCTGCTGCAGATCCTGGAGACCTACCCGCGCGACGAGCTGTTCCAGACGCCCGCCGCCGAACTGCAGTCCATCGCCACGTCCGTGCTGTACCTGCAGGAGCGTCGCAGGCTGCGGCTCTACCTGCGCCAGGACGAGTACGGCCGCTACTACTCGGCCCTCGTCTACCTCCCGCGCGACCGCTACACCACCGGTGTCCGGCTCCGGATCATCGACATCCTGAAGGAGGAGCTCGGCGGCATCAGCGTCGACTTCACCGCCTGGAACACCGAGTCGATCCTCTCCCGGCTGCACTTCGTCGTCCGCGTCCCGCCGGGCACCGAACTGCCCGAGCTGTCGGACTCCGACAAGGAGCGCATCGAGGCCCGTCTGGTGGAGGCCGCCCGCTCCTGGACCGACGCGTTCGCCGAGGCGCTGACCGCCGAGTGCGGCGAGGAGCACGCGGCCGAGGTGCTGCGCCGCTACAACAACGCCTTCCCCGAGGGATACAAGGCCGACCACACCCCGCGTGCCGCGGTCGCCGACCTGGTCCACCTCGAGCAGCTCGGCGAGGACAAGACCTTCAGCCTGAGCCTGTACGAGCCGGTGGGCGCTGGGCCCGAGGAGCGCCGCTTCAAGATCTACCAGAAGGGCGGCACGGTCTCCCTTTCCAAGGTGCTGCCGGTGCTCAGCCGCCTCGGCGTCGAGGTCACCGACGAGCGGCCGTACGAGCTGCGCTGCGCGGACCGCACCACCGCCTGGATCTACGACTTCGGTCTGCGCATGCCGAAGGCGGCCGGTGGCGGGGAGTACCTCGGCGACGACGCCCGTGAGCGCTTCCAGGAGGCCTTCGCCGCCACCTGGACCGGCAAGGCGGAGAACGACGGCTTCAACGCGCTCGTGCTGAGCGCCGGGCTGACCTGGCGGCAGGCGATGGTGCTGCGCGCCTACGCCAAGTACCTGCGGCAGGCCGGTTCGACCTTCTCGCAGGACTACATGGAGGACACCCTCCGCAACAACGTCCACACCACCCGGCTCCTCGTCTCCCTGTTCGAGGCACGGATGTCGCCGGAGCGGCAGAAGGCCGGGCTGGAGATCACGGACGCCCTGCTGGAGGAGCTGGACGCGGCCCTCGACCAGGTGGCGAGCCTGGACGAGGACCGGATCCTCCGCTCCTTCCTCACCGTCATCAAGGCGACCCTGCGCACGAACTTCTTCCAGGCGGCGCACGGCGGCCAGCCGCACGAGTACGTCTCCATGAAGTTCGACCCGCAGGCCATCCCGGACCTGCCGGCGCCCCGCCCGGCGTACGAGATCTGGGTGTACTCGCCGCGTGTCGAGGGCGTGCACCTGCGCTTCGGCAAGGTCGCCCGAGGCGGTCTGCGCTGGTCCGACCGGCGTGAGGACTTCCGCACCGAGATCCTCGGCCTGGTCAAGGCGCAGATGGTGAAGAACACCGTCATCGTGCCGGTCGGCGCCAAGGGCGGCTTCGTCGCCAAGCAGCTGCCGGACCCGGCCAAGGACCGCGACGCGTGGCTGGCCGAGGGCATCGCCAGCTACAAGACGTTCATCTCGGCGCTGCTCGACATCACCGACAACATGGTCGCCGGCGAGGTCGTGCCCCCGAAGGACGTGGTCCGGCACGACGAGGACGACACCTACCTGGTCGTCGCCGCCGACAAGGGCACCGCGACCTTCTCCGACATCGCCAACGGGGTCGCCGAGAAGTACAACTTCTGGCTCGGTGACGCCTTCGCCTCCGGCGGCTCGGCCGGCTACGACCACAAGGGCATGGGCATCACCGCGCGCGGCGCCTGGGAGTCCGTCAAGCGGCACTTCCGCGAGCTGGGTGTGGACACGCAGACCGAGGACTTCACGGTCGTCGGCATCGGTGACATGTCCGGTGACGTGTTCGGCAACGGCATGCTGCTGTCGGAGCACATCCGCCTGGTCGCCGCCTTCGACCACCGGCACATCTTCATCGACCCGACCCCGGACGCGGAGACGTCGTACGCCGAGCGCCGCCGGCTGTTCGAGCTGCCCCGCTCCAGCTGGGCCGACTACAACACCGAGCTGCTGTCGGCGGGCGGCGGGATCTTCCCGCGCAGTGCCAAGTCGATCCCGGTCAACGCCCACATCCGCGAGGCCCTCGGCATCGAGGACAAGGTCACCAAGATGACCCCGGCCGACCTGATGAAGGCGATCCTCCAGTCGCCGGTCGACCTGCTGTGGAACGGCGGCATCGGCACGTACGTGAAGTCGTCCGTCGAGTCGAACGCGGACGTCGGCGACAAGGCCAACGACGCCATCCGCGTCGACGGCAAGGACCTGAGGGTCAAGGTCGTCGGCGAGGGCGGCAACCTGGGCCTGACCCAGCTCGGCCGGATCGAGTTCGCCCACCACGGTGGCAAGATCAACACCGACGCGATCGACAACAGCGCCGGTGTGGACACCTCCGACCACGAGGTGAACATCAAGATCCTGCTGAACGGCCTGGTCGCGGACGGCGACATGACCGTCAAGCAGCGCAACAAGATCCTCGCCGAGATGACCGACGAGGTCGGCGCGCTGGTCCTGCGCAACAACTACGCGCAGAACACCGCGATCGCCAACGCCCTGTTCCAGGCCAAGGACATGCTCCACGCCCAGCAGCGGTTCATCCGCCACCTGGTGCGCGAGGGCCACCTGGACCGGGCGCTGGAGTTCCTGCCGACCGACCGCCAGATCCGCGAGCGCCTCGGCCAGGGCCAGGGCCTGACCGGCCCGGAGACGGCCGTCGTCCTGGCGTACACGAAGATCACAGTCGCCGAGGAGCTGCTGGCCACCTCCCTGCCGGACGACGCGTACCTGCGCGGCCTGCTGCACGCCTACTTCCCGACGGCGCTGCGCGAGCGGTTCGCCGACGCGATCGACAGCCACCCGCTGCGCCGTGAGATCACCACGACCGTGCTGGTCAACGACACGGTCAACACGGGCGGTACGACGTATCTGCACCGTCTGCGCGAGGAGACCGGCGCCTCCCTGGAGGAGATCGTCCGGGCCCAGACCGCGGCCCGCGCGATCTTCTGCTCGGCACCGGTGTGGGACGCGGTCGAGGCCCTGGACAACCAGGTCGACGCCGCCGTGCAGACCCGCATCAGGCTGCACTCGCGCCGCCTGGTGGAGCGCGGCACGCGCTGGCTGCTCAACAACCGGCCGCAGCCGCTGGAACTCGCCGAGACCGTCGAGTTCTTCGCCGAGCGGGTCGAGCGGGTGTGGCAGGAGTTGCCGAAGCTGCTGCGCGGCGCGGACCTGGAGTGGTACCAGCACGTGTACGACGAGCTGTCCGCGGCCGGGGTCCCGGACGAGCTCGCCACCCGCGTGGCCGGGTTCTCCTCCGCCTTCCCGGCGCTCGACATCGTGTCGGTGGCCGACCGCATGGGCAAGGAGCCGCTGGACGTCGCCGAGGTGTACTACGACCTCGCCGACCGGCTCAGCATCACGCAGCTGATGGACCGCATCATCGAGCTGCCCCGCGCCGACCGCTGGCAGTCCATGGCCCGCGCCTCCATCCGCGAGGACCTGTACGCGGCACACGCGGCGCTCACCGCGGACGTCCTCGCGGCCGGGAACGGCACCTCCACTCCCGAGCAGCGCTTCAAGGCCTGGGAGCAGAAGAACGCGCCCATCCTGAGCCGGGCGCGCACCACCCTGGAGGAGATCCGTAGTTCGGAGACCTTCGACCTCGCCAACCTCTCGGTGGCGATGCGGACGATGCGGACGCTGCTGCGCACGCACTCGTAAGCCGTAGCGCCCCGGGCCGACGTGAAATCGGCCCGGGGCGTTCCCTTTCTTGCCGACCCTTAGCGAAAAACGATCAGCGAATTTACGGTTTCCTGCTAATCGATGGCCTTCGGATAAGGTCTGCGATGTGACTGTTCACCTCACCGAGACCCGCCCGGCAGCGCCCCCCGCGCCCGCACCCGCGCCGGCTCCGGCCCGGCCCGTCACGCGTGTCGTGCTGGAGGTCGTGAAATTCGGGATCGTCGGCGGCAGCGGTGTCCTGATCAATTTCCTGGTCTTCAACCTGCTGCTGCACGGTCTGGGTTCGCCGGTGATGACGGCGAACGTCCTGGCCAGCTGTACCGCGATGGCGACCAATTACCTGGGCTTCCGCTATTTCGCCTATCGCGACCGGGCCTCGCGCACCCGCGGCCAGATCATGCTGTTCTTCGTGTTCAGCGGCCTCGGTGTCCTGATGGAAATCGGCCTGTTCTGGGTCGGCTACCACGGTCTCGGCCTGCACGGCGTGCTGCAGGCGAACGGGGCGAAGGCACTGTCGATCGTGCTCGCCTCCGCCTTCCGTTTTCTGGTCTATCGCACCTGGGTGTTCCAGCAGGATGCACACCGCACCGTCTGACACCGAGCCGGTGAGCCGCACACCGTCCCCGGCGGGCGCCGCGCGGGCCGGCCGGATGCTGCCGCAGGCCGCCGCCGCGCTCGTCGTCGTCCTGCTCCTCCTGGTGATCGTCCGCCTGCCGTGGGCGGGGGACCTCGGCATGCACGCGGCCACCGTCCAGCGCCTGCGCCATGACCTGCTGCATCCCGGCAACCCGCTGGTCGACGCGGACACCCCGAGCCCGTACTACTCGCCGTGGATGCTGGTGCTGGGCGTGTTCGCCCAGCTGACCGGCCTGCCGGTGTTCGTGGTCCTGCGGATCGCCGCGCTCTGCGGGCTGACCCTGCTGGTCACGGGGGTCTGGCGGTACGTCCGCACCCTCAGCGCCCATCGCATGGCCCCCGCGCTGGCCCTGCTGGGCCTGCTCTTCCTCTGGGGCCCAGTGCTGTTCAACTGGTCCGGCTTCCTGGGCCTGAACTCCCTGGCGCTGACAGTGGCCTACCCCAGCGTCTTCGCGCTCGGCCTCACCTTCCACTTCTGGGCCTGGCTCACTCGGGCGATGCGGGAGGAGACCGCGTGGGCGAGGTGGCTGTGGCTCGGTGTGCTGTGGGCGCTGATCCTGCTGTGCCACCAGTTCACGGGCGTCGTGGCGTCTCTCGGGGCGCTGGCCACGGTGATCGCGGCGCGGCCGGCCCGGGCGGTGCTGCCGCGACTGGCCGCCGCGCCGGCCCTGGGCCTGCTCCTGCTGTGGCTGTGGCCGTACTACGACTTCTTCTCCCTCTTCTCCGCCGGTGCGGACCTGGAGGCCATCCACAAGCCGCTGTACGAGGACCTGGCCGCGCGGTTCGGGCTGGCGCTGCTCGGGGTGGCGGCGCTGGTGCTGCGCGTCCGCCGGGACCGCCGGGACCCCCTGGCCGTGTTCTTCCTCCTCGGCGTGCTGGTGTTCGCCGCGGGCGGGCTGACCGGCCACTACTCCTGGGGCCGCGCCCTGCCGGCCGCGCTGATCCCGGCGCAGCTCGCGGCCGCGCTGGAGGCCGTGTCCGCGGAGCGGCGGGCCGTGCGGACGGGGTGGGCGTGCGTGCTGGGCGCCGCGCTGGCCGTGGGGGCGTGGACGCAGGCCGGGACGCTCGGGTACGTGACGGGAAGGGCCGCGCTTCCTTCGCCGGTCGCGGCGAAGTACCGGACGCCGTGGGTGGGGTACCACTGGATCACGCCCTGGGTGAGGTACGGGGACGTGGTCATGGCCCGGACGTTTCCCGCGCGGCAGATCCCCGCGTACGGGGCGTACACCGTGGCACCCGGGTATCCGGATGTGTTTCTGCGGGACGCCGCGCGGCGGGAGGCGGCGGTGGAGCGGTACTTCGCCGCGGGGACGTCCGCTGCTGCCCGGGCCGGGATTCTGCGGGAGTACGACGTGAAGTGGGTCGTGGGGCCGGAGAGCCTGACGGGACCAGGGTTGCGGAAGGTGACCGTGGGTCCAGGAGGCCAGACCCTGTACCGAGTGGCGCCCTGAGCCGAGGCGGTCCGGGGAGGCACGACTGCCCGCGGCCAGGAGCGCCCCGAAGGGGCGCGGGGAACCGCGCGAGCGGCCACGTCGGACCCGCAGCCGTCCACGCGCCGTCGGTTCAACGGCGCATCGGCGACTACGGACCCAGCCGTCCACGCGCCGTCGGTTCAACGGCGCGTGGGCGACCACGGACCCGCGGTCGCCGACGCCCCTCCAGCTCGACGGCGTTTCGCAACCGGCCCCTTACCTCAGCACGCTGGACAGCAGCTTCGCCGCCTTGCGGACCCGGGGTCCGGCCATCCGCTTCACCACCGGTCGGACCACACGGGCCGTGACCCCCACGGGAGTCCAGCGGAGCTGCAGGCGGCCGGGGGTGCGGCCCTCCGGCTCGACGGTGACCTCGTGGGGGGTCGCGCCGGAGCGGTAGTCGATGCGGGCCCGGAGGACGGGGAAGTCCAGGGGTGCCAGCAGGAGGCCGGTGTTGGCCAGGCCCTGCTGCTGGAGGCGGACCAGCGGGTGGCGTACGCCCGCGAAGCCCTGCAGTGGGAGCGAGGCCGTGGTCAGGTCCAGGCGGACCGTGCCCTCGAAGACGCCGGGGCTGACCGGGTCGAGGCGGAAGGGAACCGTCATACGGCGGTTGCCCGGCGACACGAGCAGGGCGGCGCGCTGCGGGCCGACCGGCAGCCGCAGCCCGGGGTCGTACGTGCGGACGGAGAGCGTCACGCAGGCGCCCCGCCCGGGCGTCAGCTCGACGATCTCGTGGCGGAACTGCGCGCTCGGGAACGGACGCGTGTCCAACTCCATGTCGGACACGTCCAGTTCGCGGCGACCGCGGTCGTCGCAGGGGACACGGTCCCCCCAGTACGGCACTCCGGACGCGTCGGTCGTGATCAGGCGCGGTGCCACCCCGTGGCCGAGGCCGCGCGCGGCGAGCTGGGCGTCGGTCAGGCGCCCCGCCCGCACCAGTTCCAGCACCACCCGCTCGGGGCGGGGCAACCGGACGAACGCACCGTCGGACAGCGTGTCCAGGTACGGGTTCACGATGTCCGCGAAGGCGTTCAGCCACTCCTCGTCCCGGTAGGGCAGGTCGCCCGCGTACATCCGGAAGTCGTGCTTGAGGAACTTGAAGTCCTTGTCCTCGCGCAGACCCGCGTGTCCGCTCTCCACCAGGAAGTCGTCGATCAGGCGCTGGACGTGGACGCGGTCGCGGACGTTCGTGACCTTGTGCCGCTGGTTGGAGATGGAGGCCGTCGCCGCCGCCGCGAACGGGTCGATGTACCAGACGTACACCGGGTCCGGGATGATCGTGAACGCCTTCGCCAGGCAGTACGCCTGCGCCGAGAACAGCTGGTCCTCGTAGTGGATGCCCTCCGGGAAGCGGAGTTCGTGGCGGTCCAGGAAGGAGCGGGTGTACATCTTGCTCGTCGACAGGTGCTCGAAGAGCAGGCGGGGGTCCGCCTCGATGCCCTCCACCGTGCGGCGCTCCGCCACCAGGTGCGGCATCCACGTCGTACGGCGGCCGTTGTCCACCCGTACCCGCCGTACCGCGCCCATGGCGAAGTCCACCTCGCGCTCGCGGTGTGCGGCGAGCAGCAACTCGACCGCGCGGGGCGGCAGTTCGTCGTCGCTGTCGAGGAACATCAGATACGGCGCCCGGGCGATCTCGATGGCCCGGTTGCGCGGGGCGCTGCAGCCGCCGCTGTTCTCGGGCAGGCGGAGGTAGCGGACGCGGGAGTCCTGCGCCTCCAGCCGGCGCGCCACCGTCGGTGTGTCGTCCGTGGAGTGGTCGTCGCTGATGATGATCTCGATGTTCGCGTGCGTCTGCGCGCGCAGGGACGCCACCGCCCGCGGCAGGCGCGCCGCGTCGTTGTAGACGATGACGGTGACCGTGACGTCGGGGGTCGTGGTCGTCGTGGTCGTCATGCCGAGGCCTCCTCGGGGGTCGGGGCGGGGGTGCGTTCCTCGAGCGGGACCACCGGTGGCAGTGACTCCTCCGGCTCGCCCAGGAACACCCGTCGTACGACCCGTTCGGCGGCGTGTCCGTCGTCGTACTCGCAGAACCGGCGCCGGAAGGCGGCCCGCGCCTTGGCCGCGCTCTCGTCGCGCCAGGCGCCGGAGGCGAAGATCTCCGTCAGCTCCTCCTGGGTGCGGGCGACCTGGCCGGGGTGGTCGGTCATCAGGTCGAAGTAGACGCCTCGGGTGGTGCGGTAGGTCTCCCAGTCGTCGGCGTAGACGACGATCGGGCGGTCGAGGTTGGCGTAGTCGAACATGATCGACGAGTAGTCCGTGACCAGCGCGTCGGCGGCCAGGCACAGCTCCTCGACGGGGTCGTAGGAGGAGACGTCGATGATCCGGCCGGAGCGGCGCAGGCCGGTGAGCGGGGAGGCCGCGCCGCCGTAGAAGTAGTGGGCGCGGACCAGGAGCACCGTGTCGTCGCCGAGCCGGTCGGCGAGGGCCGCGAGGTCCAGGCGCGGGGTGAAGCCGGCCTCGTAGTCGCGGTGGGTCGGGGCGTACAGGACGGCCGTCCTGCCGCGCGGGATGCCGAGGCGTGCGCGGGCGGCGCGGACGTCGTCGGCGGTGGCCGAGTAGAAGACGTCGTTGCGCGGGTAGCCGTGGTCGAGCGAGGTGTAGCGGGCCGGGTAGGCGCGCTCCCACATGCGGGTGGAGTGGCTGTTGGCGCTGACGCTGTAGTCCCACTTGTCGATGCGGCCCAGCAGGGCGTCGAAGTCCAGGCCCTTGGCGGCGGCCGGGTGCTCCATCTGGTCCAGGCCCATGCGCTTGAGCGGGGTGCCGTGGTGGGTCTGGAGGTGGATCGCGTCGGGGCGCTTGACCACCGCGTTGGGGAAGTTGACGTTGTTGACGAGGTACTTGGCGGTGGCCAGGGTCTCCCAGTAGCGGCGGGTGCCGGGGATCACATGGTCGGTGCCGGGCGGCAGCAGGGCCTCGTTGCTCTTCGCCACCACCCACACGGGGTGGATGTGCGGGGCGAGTTCGCGGAGTTTCGCGGCGATCGCGGCCGGGTTGCAGGCCACTCCGCGCTCCCAGTAGGCGGCGAACACGGCCAGGTCCGGGTCGACGGGGCGGCTCAGGGCGCGCCGGTACTGCTGGTCGCGGAGCTTGGCGCCGACCTGCTTCTTACGGGTCCGTACGGCCTTCTTGGCGGCGCGGCGGGCCCGGTTGGCGGCCTGGAAGGCGCGGTACTTCGTGTACGCGCCCTCCTCCAGCAGCGCGTGCCGTACGCCCTCCACGCCCGCCGGGCGCTCGTGGTTCTCGGGGCGCCAGCGGACCGCGGCGAGGGAGGCCCGGCGGAAGAACTCCCGGGCCACGTCGTCGGGGAGGTTCTCACCGGCGAAGGTGCGCACGAGGTCGCGCATCATCAGGTCGTAGAGCACCGTGCGGGCGGCGCGGCGGTCCTTGGTGAGCGCGAGCAGCGACTCGTAGCGCTCGATCAGCGCGAACCGCTCCTCGGGGGCGCGCGGCGGCAGGCTCTCGGGGCGCAGTTCGCGGTTCTCGTACGCCACCTGGTTCAGACAGGCGACGCGGCCGGCGTGCAGCAGGGTGGCGTACGCGGCGTGCGGTTCGTCGTGGGTGGTGAGCCGCTCCTCGTGCGCCTGCCAGAACGACGCGCGCACGGCGCGGTTGCCGAGCAGCGGGGTCAGGCGCAGCAGGTCGGCGGACTCGTCCAGGGGCAGGCCCTCGCGGCCGACGGCGGCGAGGAGGCGGCCGTCGCGGGAGGGGGTGGCGGCGGTCTGCCAGGTGGTGGTGACGTGGTCGACCAGGAGCACGTCCACGGGGGCGGCGCCGTCGGTGCCGGCGGCGTCCAGTTCGGCGGTGCGCTCGGCGATCAGCCGGGCGGCGCCGGCCGGCAGGCCGTCCTTGGCGTGCACGAAGTGCAGCCAGCGGCCGGTCGCGCGGGCGGCGCCGGCGGCCCGGGCCGCCGCGTCACCGGTGCCCTCGGGCAGCGGTACGACGACCGTGTCGGGGGCGTGGCCCTCGGCCGTCTCCCGCGCCCAGTCGCCGACCGCCGCGACGACGACCTCGGCGTCCGGGAGGGGGTGGGCTTCCAGGGAGCCCAGTAGCTCTGTCAGATGCCCCTGTGCGTTCGGTCCGTAGACGATGACGCTGAGTTGGGGCATCGCAGTGAACTCCTTCTGCTCGTTCAGCTCGGGGCACCCTTCATAACATACTGTCACTAAGCGGATGAAAGGGATGACCGTGCTCGGGGTGAGAGACGTGCGGGGAGGAAGAGGAAGTTCCGCGACTCCCGGTTTCCCTCCTGCTAACTTTTACGCCGCCTTGCCGGCACCGGCCTTCTTGTCGCCCTTGTCACCGGTGAAGGCCTCGTACTCCTTCATGACGTCCTCCGTCGGTCCGTCCATGCGCAGCTCGCCGCGCTCCAGCCACAGGACCCGCTCGCAGGTGTCGCGGATCGACTTGTTGTTGTGGCTGACCAGGAAGACCGTGCCCGCCTTCTCGCGCAGTTCACGGATCCGCTCCTCGGAACGCATCTGGAACTTGCGGTCGCCGGTGGCCAGGGCCTCGTCGATGAGCAGGACGTCGTGGTCCTTGGCGGCGGCGATGGAGAACCGCAGCCGGGCCGCCATACCGGAGGAGTACGTGCGCATCGGCAGGGTGATGAAGTCGCCCTTCTCGTTGATCCCGGAGAAGTCGACGATGTCCTCGTAGCGCTCCTTGACCTGCTCCCGGGACATGCCCATGGCGAGTCCGCCGAGGTGGACGTTGCGCTCGCCGGTGAGGTCGTTCATCAGGGCCGCGTTGACGCCGAGCAGGGAGGGCTGGCCGTGGGTGTAGATGTGGCCGTTCTCCACGGGGAGCAGTCCGGCGACCGCCTTGAGGAGCGTCGACTTGCCGGAGCCGTTGGTGCCGATGAGGCCGATCGCCTCGCCCTTGTAGGCGATGAACGACACCTTCTTCACCGCGTGCACCCGGCGCACGCCCGCCGCCTTCTCGGCCTGCTTGCGGCGCAGGATGCGGTTGAGGGCGGCGGTGGCGGTGCCGCGGCCTGAGCCGGTGCCGTTGACCCGGTAGACGATGTCGACGTTCTCGGCGATGACGGTGGGGATCCTTGCTTCGGTCTGCTCAGCCACGGCCGTACGTCTCCTCAGCCTTCCAGAAGTAGATGAAGCCGCCGATGCCGGCGAGCAGCGCCCAGCCGGTGGCCGCGGCCCACACGTGCGGGGGCAGCTGGCGGGCGTGGAAGCTGTCGATCAGCGCGAACCGCATGAGGTCGATGTAGACCGCGGCCGGGTTGGTCTCCAGCAGGATCGTGACGATGTGCGGCAGGTGGTCCTTCTTGGTGAGCTTGTCGATGCTCCACATCACACCGGACACGTACATCCAGGTGCGCAGGATGAACGGCATCAGCTGGGCGATGTCCGGGGTCTTGGCGCCCATCCGCGCCATGACCAGGGACACGCCGGTGTTGAAGACGAACTGCAGGACCAGGACCGGGAGCGCCAGCGCCCAGGAGGCGGCGACCGGCACGCCGAAGCAGAGCAGGATGACGATCAGCGCGGCCATCGAGAACAGCAGCTGCTGCAGCTGCTGGAGGCAGAAGGAGATCGGCAGGGCGGCGCGCGGGAAGTGCAGGGCGCGGACCAGGCCGAGGTTGCCGGAGATCGCGCGGGTGCCCGCCATGATCGAGCTCTGCGTGAACGTCCAGATGAACACGCCCGTGACCAGGAACGGGACGTAGTCCGGCACGTGCTGCTTGGTGCCCATCAGCACGCCGAAGATGAAGTAGTAGACCGCCGCGTTCAGCAGCGGGGTCATGACCTGCCAGACCTGGCCGAGTTTCGCCTGGCTGTACTGGGCGGTGAGTTTGGCGGTGGCGAAGGCGGTGATGAAGTGGCGCCGGGCCCACAGCTGGCGGACGTACTCCGGCAGGGAGGGGCGGGCGCCGCTGACCGACAGGCCGTGCCGGGCGGCCAGTGCCGCGAGGTCGTCGTCGGCCGGGGCCTGGGTGGGGGGCGGTGTGTCGAGGACCTGGCTCACATCCGCTGCTTTCGCTCGGGGGGAGGGGTGGCGCGTCCGGCCGCCGGCCGGGGCGCGTCGTGTGGGTCCGTCGTCCGGCGCTTCCTCCGCTTCGCGTGTTTCCTTACGCTTCTCTTCACGTTCTCTTACGTCGGGACGGGACCGTATCGTCGCAACGTGAGCGTAGAACCAATCGACGTCGGAACGCAACCGTTTCGTCGTAACGGCCTATGCTGTGCGTCATGACGACGAACGCCGACGAGCCGCCGACGCGTACGCGCCGCCGGACCCCCGCCGGGGCCGCCGTGCTCCGGGAGGACGTGACCGAGGCCATCCGCGCGGCGGTCTTCGAGGAACTGGCGGCCGTCGGATACGCGCGCATGTCCATCGAGGGGATCGCGCGGCGCGCGGGTGTCGGCAAGACGGCGGTGTACCGGCGCTGGCGTTCGAAGCTGCACCTCGTCCTGGACGTGGTGTCGGCGATGGCGGTCCTCGGCCTCCCCGCCCCCGACACGGGCTCCCTGGAGGGCGACCTCCGCCTCCTCTACGAGGTCACCTCCCGCGCCCTGCGCCACCCCGTCGCCTCGCAGATCATCCCCGACCTGCAGGCGGAGGCGGCCCGCAACCCCGACATCGCCGACGCCTTCCAGAAGGCCCTGCGGGACGGTCAGGAGGGCGTGGCCAGCAAGATCGTGGCCGCGGCCGAGGAGCGGGGCGAGGTGCGGGCCGGGCTCGACCCCGACCTCGCGCTCGATCTGATCTCCGGCCCCCTGTACTGGCGCGCGGTGGTCATCCGCTCCCCGAAGCCGCCGAAGGGCTACCTGCAACAACTGGCCCGGGCCACGGCGGGGGCACTGAAGGCGCTGTGAGGGGGAGCGCCCCGCAGGGGGCGCGGAGAACCGCGCCGGCAACGACGTACTAGCCGCAGGCGGGACGCTTGAGAAGTCGTACGGCGAGCCGCGTCAGGTCGTCCGCACGCAGAACCCTTCTGCCGAACCCCGGGAACGATCACCGGTGCGGGCTACGACCGTGCCGCCTCCGGGTGGTGGTGCACCCAGCCCTCCCAGGCTGAGGTGATCATGTCCTGGACGTCGTACTTGGCCTGCCAGCCCAGCTCGGTGGCGATGCGGGTGGCGGAGGCGACGACGCGTGCGGGGTCGCCGGGGCGGCGCGCGGTGACGGTCGGCGGGCGGTCGTAGCCGGTGACCGCGTTGATGCGGTCGATCATCTCGCGGACGGAGACGCCCTCGCCGCGCCCGATGTTGAGGGTCAGGTCGGTGCCGGGGGAGGAGGCCAGGGCGCGGGCGACGGTGACGTGGGCCTCGGCCAGGTCGACCACGTGGATGTAGTCCCGGACGCAGGTGCCGTCGGGGGTCGGGTAGTCGTCGCCGAAGATGCGCGGCGCCGCCCCCTCGGTGAGCTTCTCGAAGACCATGGGGACCAGGTTGGACACGCCGGTGTCGGCGAGTTCGGGGCCGGCCGCGCCCGCCACGTTGAAGTAGCGCAGGGAGGCGGTCGACATGCCGGTCGACCTGCCCGCCGCGCGGACCAGCCACTCGCCGGCCAGCTTCGTCTCGCCGTAGGGGGACATCGGCCGGCACGGGGTCTCCTCCGTCACCACGTCGACGTCCGGCATGCCGTAGACGGCGGCCGAGGAGGAGAAGACGAAGGACGGGATCTCCGCGGCCGTCACCGCCTCCAGGAGGACCCGCAGGCCCTCGACGTTCTCGCGGTAGTAGTGCAGCGGGCGCTCCACCGACTCGCCCACCTGCTTCTTGGCCGCCAGATGCACGACCCCGCTGACCTCGTGCTCGGCGAGCGTGCGGGCCACCCGGTCCGCGTCCAGGATGGAGCCCCGTACCAGGGGGACCTGTGCCGGTACGCGCTCTGCGACGCCCGAGGACAGGTCGTCGTAGACGACCGTGCGCTCGCCCGCCTCGGTCATCGCCCGTACGACGTGTGCCCCGATGTATCCGGCACCGCCGGTGATCAGCCAGGTCATTACGGCCGTCTCCTCGTCACTCGGCCCGTTCCGCCGCGTGGCGCGGAGGTGGGCATCTCTCAGTCAAGCAGCGGGCGCGTCGGTGACGCACCGGGCGGCTCAGCGCAGCAGCCGCCGGAGCCGGCCGCGCAGCACCTGTACGACTCCGCGCACGCCGGTCGCCAGGCGCACGGCCAGGGCGCCGGAGTGCGTGGCGTACGGCTGCACCAGGAGCACGCCGTGCCGGACGCTCGGGACGGCGCTCCGGCGCAGCCGGCCGGCGCCCGCCAGGGCGTGCGCCGTGACCTCCCGTTGCGTGCCGTCCGCGAAGCGTACGGTCAGCCGCAGGTCCCAGGTGCCCGCACCGAGCGCGGCCAGGTCGACGGGCAGTTCCGTCGACCAGCTGTCCGTGCCCAAGGGCGCGAGCGGAACCGTCGTGCGCCCCCGCGTGCGCTCGTCGTCGCGCGAGACCCACTCCACGTCCACCTCGCGCGGGCCCCCCTCGGCCACTCTGCCGTACAGCTCGTGCAGCCGCAGGCGCAGCAGCGAGGCACGCGCGCGTGGACGCAGTTCCGCGTCGAGGGCGAGCGGGAGGCCGGCGACCGGACGGGTCAGGAACGGCGCGAGGGTGACCTGGGGAAGGTCGGCGGACCAGACGGGGACGCCGTCGGCGGTGCGGGCGTAGGGCGGCAGGAGGCGTGCCGGGCGTGCGGCCAGTTCGCGCAGCCGGGGCAGGTCGCGCGGCTCGGGCGACTCCAGGACGACCCGCGCGAGCAGCCGGCCGGGCGCCGTCGGGTTCAGCTCCCAGTCGGGGGCTTCGTAGTGCGCGAGGTGCTCCCGTGTGTGCGCCCACCACGCGCGCTGGTAGTGCGCGTCGCGCAACCCCAGCTCGCGCGTGTACATGCGCACCTCGTGGTCGAGGAACTTGGCCCGCGCCGCCCGCGCCAGCTCCTTCTGCCCGGCGCTCAACAGGATGTCGTACGCCTGCGCGCACGCCTCCACGCGCGCCTGCCAGTTGTCGATGTGCTCCCGGTCCAGTGAGAGCGACAGCCGCTCGGCGTTGCGGCGCACATGCCACACGTACACGCGCTCCGGTACGAGCGCGATGCGGGGGCCGGCGGCCAGCACGCGCGCGGTGAAGACGATGTCCTCGTAGAGGAAGCGGCCATCCGGGAAGCGGATGCCGTGCTCCCGCAGGAAGTCGGTGCGGTACAGCTTGTTGACGCACAGCGTGTCGTGGACCAGGCGCGGCCGCTGGGAGGGGCGCGCGAGGGTGGTGTGCGCCGTGTAGAGGGGTGCCTGCCAGGGCTGTTCGCGCCCCGAGGGCAGCTCCCGGCGCACGCACAGCCCACTCGCGACCTCGGCGTGCGCCCCCGTGGCCGCCGTCAGCAACGCGTCCACCGCACCGGGAGGCAGTACGTCGTCGCTGTCCAGGAACATCACGTACGGCGTCGTCACCGCGTCGACCCCGGTGTTGCGCGGGCTGCCGCAGCCGCCGCTGTTCTCGCTCCGGCGCACGACGCGCAGCCGGGGCTCGTCGGCGGCCAGCCGGTCGAGCAGCTCGGCGCTGCCGTCCGTCGAGCAGTCGTCCACGGCGACGACCTCGGTGACCGCCGGACCCTGGGCGAGTGCCGAACGCACGGCGTCAGCGATGTGCGCACGGTCGTTGTAGCCGATGACGACGACAGCGACCTGCGGGGCGGGCTCGGGCTCGGCGGGGTCCGGGCCGACGGGCGGATCGGGCCGGTCGGGTGTGTCGGGCGGGTCGGGTCGCATGGAATCCACAGGCCGGGAGCGTAGAAATGAAGGGTAATATTCCGTTAAGAGCTGCTTAGCAGTCGGTCGGGAAGACGGTCGGAATCGCGCCAGGGTTGCGTCGTTCGCAGGTTCTTTCCATCCGCCTCCGCGGCCCGCCACAACCGGACGAAGGACAGCACGGCGGCGGCGGCCAGGACGCCGTTGCGGATCAGCATCAGCACACAGCCGGTCCAGGTGCCGCCGATCACCTCGTGGTAGCACATCGGGTACACCACGGTGCTCAGCGCGGTCGCCGCCAGGACCAGCGCCGCGACCGGCCGCTGACTGGTGTGCCTTGAGGTCAGGCACACGGCGGCCAGACCGAGCAGCCAGATCATGTACTGCGGGCTGATCACCCGGCTGGTGACCGTGAACAGCAGCACCGCGCTCAGCGCCGCGTCGTACGGTGTGGCCTCGTTCCAGCGCCGCGCCCGCACCCGCCACAGCACCAGCAGCGCGAAGGCGACCGCCGTCAGCGCCAGCGAGGCGGTGGCGACGGCGTCCACCGCAGGGCCGACCAGTTCGACGGCGCCGTACCGGTAGCGCGTCCGGCCCGGCCAGCCGGTGTGCCGCGCGAGGTTCAGCGCCGTACCGCCGAGTGACTCGATCTGCACCCCGCGCCCGCCCTGCTGCCGCAGAAAGGACAGCGGGTGGTCGAACAACACGGCGAGAACCCCGAGGCAGCCCGCCCCGGCGGCCACCGCCCACCCCCACGCCCCCCGCGTCACCCGCCCCCGGGGCGTGCCCAGCAGCACCAGCGCCGGCCACACCTTCACGAGCGCACCCAGCGCCCCGCACACCCCGCCCGCGCGCGGGGAGCGGCCCAGCGCCAGCAGGGAGAGCACGGCCAGGCCGGTGACCTGGACGTCGTACCGGGCGAGCGGGACGTGCAGCAGCAGCGGCAGTCCGCCCGTCCACAGGGCCGCACCGAGCAGACTGCGCCCGGCACGCGCGCCCGCGCGGGCCAGTGCCGCCGTCACCAGCGCGTCCATGGCCAGTGTGAGCACCACGAACGCCTGGAAGTACGTCAACCACGGCAGCAGCCCCGGCATCAGCAGCACCACGCCCGCGCCCGGCGGGTACTGCCACAGCGTGTCGTGCGCCGGGAGGGAGCCGTGCGCCAGGACGCCGCGCCAGCCGGAGTACAACCGCCACACCTCACGTGCCACCGACCCCCCGCCGAGCAGTGGGTCGTTGTCATGGACGAGGAGCCACAGCATCAGGGCGCGCGTGGTGAGCCAGAGAGCGGTGACGGAGAGGACCGGGCCGGGGGTGACACGGAGACGGTTCATCACATGGGAGCCTAAGCCGCACGGATGGTGTATCCCTGCTGATACGCCGTCATGGCCGCTAAAAGGTTGGCTAATCACAAAAGATCGGGCCGTGGTGAACGTCGGGGTTCCTGCGAAAGCGCAGTCGCGCGAGGCGGCTGCAACGACAGCCGTCGCAGCGGCCGGTGGGGCGGGGCACACGTCCAACGGCCACCGGGCGCGGATCCGCCGCCGGGTCGCCGCAGGCGTGCCCGCGCTCGTGATGCTCGGGGCCGGGCTCTGGGGGCTCGACCGGGGCGGGATGTGGCGGGACGAGGCCGTCAGCTTCCAGGTCGGGCGGCGTACGCCGCCGCAGATCTGGCAGTTGCTGCACGAGGTGGACGCCGTGCACGGTCTGTACTACCTGCTCGTGCACGCCGTCCTCGCCGTCCGTCCCGGCGAGGTCGCCCTGCGGCTGCCGTCGGTGGGCGCGGCGGCGGTGACGGCCGCGCTGGTGGCGGCGCTCGGCACCCGGCTCGCCCGGCCGCGCGTCGGACTGTGGGCCGGGCTGCTGTACGCCGTCGCGCCGATGGCCGGCCACTATGCGCAGGAGGGCCGCTCCTACGCCCTGGTCGCCGCCGGAGCCACGGGCGCGACGCTGCTGCTCGTACGGGCGGTGCAGGGGGGTTCCTGGTGGGCGTACGGCGCCGTCCTCGCCCTCACCTGCTGGCTGCACGAGTTCGCGGTGCTGCTGCTGTGTGCCCACGCGGGGTCGCTCGTGCTGGCTCGGGCAGGGGCGCGGGTGTGGCGGGGCTGGGGGTGCGCGGCGGGCGGGGTGGTGCTGTCGCTGCTGCCGATGGTGGTGGTGTCGTGGGGGCAGGCGGCGCAGGTGGCGTGGCTTCGGAGGCCTACGGCGTCTTCGGCGGAAGGGTTGTTGCGGGGGTTCCTGGGGCCGGCCACCGGGGTGTACGCGGTGTGCCTGGTCCTTGCCCTGGTGGGGCTCTCGGGGCTGGTGGGGCGGCGGGGGGACATCACTCTTTCGGGGGTGGCGTTGCCGTTGACCGTGGTTCCGCCGGTGGTGTTGATGTCGGCTTCCCAGATCTCGCCGCTGTATGTGGACCGGTATGTGCTGTACGCGTTGAGCGGGGCGCCGTTGCTGGTGGCCGGCGGGGCGGAGTGGGTGGCCGGGGCCGTGGGGCGCCTGCGGCTCGGGGGCCGTCGCGCGCCCACCCGTTGCGCTCCGCGGAACGACTGCCCCCACGGTGACGGCGGGTTGAAGGGGCGCCCTCTGCGGAACGACTGCCCCCACGGCGACGGGAGGCCGGAAGGGTGCCCCCTGCTGCAGGCCCCTTTCGGTGCCCTGGCCGGTGTTCTCGCCGTCTGCCTCGCCCTCCTCGTCCAGCTCCCCCTCCTGCGCGCGGACCGTGATCCCGACAGCCGGGCCGATGATTTCGGGGCCGTTTCCGGGGTGGTGGCACGGGAGGTGAGGCCGGGTGACGCGGTGGTGTTCCTGCCGGGGAGCGTTCGGAACGTGGCCCTCGCCTATCCGCGGGCGTTCCGGGGGGTGCGGGACGTGGCGCTGGTGGAGGGGGCGGCCGGGTCGGGGACCCTGTACGGGCGGGAGGCCGGGCCCCGCGAGGTGCGGCGCAGGCTGGCGCGGCTGGACCGGGTGTGGGTCGTGGCGGACCCGGACCTGCTCGCCGGGCACTGGAGCCCCCGCAGTCCCGCCGAGCGGGCCAAACTCGCCGTGCTGCGGAGGGAGTTCACCCTGCGGGAGGACATCCCGCGGGACGGGACGACCGTACGGCTGTACGTCCGCGGCCCACGGTCCGCGCCCGTCGGCCGGCGTCGGACGGTCCGCGTCGGCCGGTGGGCCTAGGGGGTTTCGTTTGCGTCAGGTCGGATCAGCCCGGGTCCGAACGAAACCCCCCTGGGGCGCGTTGGGCGGATCCTGCGGCCGTACGGCGTCGAACAGGGGCCAGCCGTCCACGTCCACCGAGCCCGCCGCGGGAAACAGCCCACGGGCCAGGGCCTCGTCCAGCAACGCCCGGACGCTGCCGGGCTCGTGGAGGTTGAGGTACTCACGGTCCGGCAGGCGCACCACCGCGCCCTCGTCGAAGTAGCCGTCGGCGATGGCCCGGCCGGATGCCGGCCGGAACACAAGGCGCAGACGGGCCCGGCTTCCGGGACGCCACAGCGTCACCGTGCTGCTGCAGCCGGGGTGGCCCCGCACGCGATCGTGCCGGTGCCCGAAGCACCAGCCGTACACGATGCCGCCCGCCACCAGGCGGCGGACCCTGCGCCTCGCCATGGCGGCACTCTAGGACAAGGCCTGGTGCCCTTCGGCCCGTGCCGCCGCGTCCAGCGCGGTGGTGAGCCGGTCGAGGCGTTCGCGCAGCTCGGCGATCTCCGCCAGGTCGAAGCCGGTCGCGCCCATGATCCGGCGCGGCACCCGAAGGGCCTGCTCGCGCAGTGCCGCGCCCTCCTCGGTGAGCCGGACCCGGACCGAGCGCTCGTCCTCGGCGCTGCGCTCCCGGCGCACCAGGCCCGCCCCTTCCAGCCGCTTGACCAGCGGGGACAGTGTCCCGGAGTCGAGCCGCAGATGTTCGCCGAGGGCCTTGACGGGCAGGTCTCCCTGCTCCCACAGGACGAGCATCACGAGGTACTGCGGGTAGGTCAGCCCGAGGTCCTTGAGGATCACGCGGTAGACGCCGTTGAAGGCGCGGGACGCCGCGTGCAGCGAGAAACAGATCTGGCGGTCCAGGCGCAGCCACTCGGTGTCGGTCATGCCTCCAGGGTAGCTCTTGCGGTCCATTTAGTTGTGCACAACTTAATTGTGTGCTCTACTTGTGATCGTGAGGCGGCCAGGACAGGGGCCGCCGGAACCCCGACTTCGTAAGGGATGGTCTTCATGGACGCGCTCTACACCGCTGTCGCCACCGCCACCCACGGCCGTGACGGTCGCGCCGTGTCCTCCGACGGCAAGATCGACCTCCAGCTGGCCCCGCCGGTGGAGCTGGGCGGCAACGGCCAGGGCACCAACCCGGAGCAGCTCTTCGCCGCCGGCTACGCCGCCTGCTTCGGCAGCGCCCTCGGTCTCGTCGGCCGGCAGGCGAAGGTGGACGTCAGCGACGCGGCGGTGACCGCCGAGGTCGGCATCGGCAAGCAGGGCGAGGGCTTCGGGCTGAAGGTGACGCTGCGCATCGAGCTGCCCGACACCGTGGACGAGGAGACCGGCCGCAAGCTGGTCGAGACCGCCCACCAGGTCTGCCCCTACTCCAACGCCACCCGCGGCAACATCGAGGTCGACCTCGTCATCGAGTAGTCCCGCAGGACAGGCGTGACGAGGGTGCCGGGCAGGGGCCGGCACCCTCGTACCCGTGCCGTCACGCCGACGTCAGTGTGTCCCGGCCGGCCGCCTGGCCGGGGATCCGTACCGTGCCCTCACCGGCCATCGGCTCACCCAGCAGCAGTGTCCGTACGACGCGCTCGGCGGCCCGGCCGTCGTCGAACTCGCAGAACCGGGCCCGGAAGTCCGCCCGCAGCCGCGCCGACTCCTCGTCCCGCCAGGACCCCGAGGCGAACAGCCAGGCCAGCTCCCGGTAGGAGCCCGCGACATGGCCCGGCGGCTCGGCGGTGATGTCGAAGTAGGCGCCCCGGCTCGCCCTGTAGGCGGGCCAGTCGTCGGCGTGCACCACGATCGGCCGGTCCAGGTTGGCGTAGTCGAACATCACGGCCGAGTAGTCGGTGACCAGCACGTCCGCCGCGAGCAGGACGTCCTCCACCCGCGGCTCCCCGGTCGCGTCGACCACGATCCCGCGCCGGGCCAGCTCCGCGAGGCCCAGCCCGCGCGCGGGCCCGTGCGCCAGCGACGGATGCAGCCGGACCACGAGGGTGCGCCCCTCGCCCAGGTCGGCCGCGAACCGGGCGAGGTCGATCCGGTCCACGTGCCCGCCGCGCCGGTAGTCCCGGCGGGTCGGCGCGTACAGCACGACCGTGTGGTCCGCCGGGATGCCGTACCGCTCGCGGAAGTCGCCCGGACCGCCGTTCACCAGTACGTCGTTGCGCGGGCTGCCGGTGCGCAGCGAGGTGAAGTGACAGGGGTAGGCCCGCTCCCAGACCAGCTCGGAGTGGCGGTTGGCGACCAGGCTGTAGTCCCAGCGGTCGGCCCGGCGCAGCATCTGCGGCACGTCGAAGCCGAGCCGGGCGCCCGGCTTGTCCCGCAGGTCGGCGCCCATGTACTTCAGCGGGGTGCCCTGGTGGGTGTGGATGTGCACGCTGCCGGGCCGCTTGGCCAGGGCGCCGGGCCAGTTGACGTCGTTGACGAAGAACGCCGCCCGCGCGGTGACCTCCCGGTACCGCCGGGACCCCACGAGAACGTGCTCGACGCCGGGCGGCAGCTGCGCGGCGGTCTCGGCGTCGCGGACCACCCACACCCCGCGCAGCTGCGGGGCGATCTCGCGGGCCTTGGCGTAGACGGCGGCCGGGTCACCGAGCACGCCCCGGTGCGAGGACGCCGAGTAGACGACCAGGTGCGGGTCCAGCGGCCGGTGCGTGTGCAGGGCGGCCCAGCCGGAGCGGGCCCGCGCGGCGGCCGCGCCGCCGACCAGGTCCGCGCGCCGTGCCGTCTCCCGTCCGGCCCGCGCCGCCTGCCGCCGGATCCGGTACGCCGTCCAGGAGCCCTCCAGCAGGCGGACCTCGCCGTCGGGCAGGGCGCCCTCGGGCCGGTGGTCGCGGAACATCCTCGCCGTACGCCGGAAGAACTCGGCCTTGTCGGCGGGCGGCAGCCGGTCCGGCTTGGCCAGGATGTCCAGGCAGTGCTCGCCCATCTTGCGGTGCAGGTACGGCCGCCAGTGCGCCAGCTGGGGCCGCTGCTCGACGAACGCGAAGACCCGCGCGTACTGGTCGTGGATGTCGAAGTGCTTGCGGCTGGTCGTGGACAGGATGTTGCCCTGCCGCCGCTGCCGGTAGTTCAGGCAGATCCGGTCCAGCGTGGCGATCCGCCGGGCGCTGAGCAGGGCCGGGAAGGTCCAGGGGGTGTCCTCGTAGTAGCCGGGCGGGAACTCGAAGCCCTCCGACTCCACGAACCGGCGCCGGTAGACCTTGTTCCACACCACCATCAGCAGATCCAGGATCCGCGGGAACCCGTCGGCGGTGAACGTGTCCGGGCCGGCCTCGCCGAGGACGTGGGCGAGGGCGTTGCGCCGGGTGCCGCCCCACCAGTAGGTGCGCGCGTAGTCGAAGACCAGCACGTCCGGGTCCCGGGCCTCGGCCAGCCGGTCGGCGACGGCCCGCAGCGCGCCCGGAGTGAGGGTGTCGTCGCTGTCCAGGAAGAACAGGTAGTCGCCGGTGGCATGCCGCATCCCGGCGTTGCGGGCCCGCCCGAGGCCCACGTTCTCCGGCAGGTGCAGCACCTTCACGCGCGGGTCGCGTCCGGCGTACTCGTCGAGGATCGCGCCGCAGCCGTCCGGGGAGCGGTCGTCCACGCCGATCAGCTCGAAGTCGTTGAAGGACTGCAGCAGCACCGAGTCCAGGCACTCGCGCAGAAAGCCCTGCACCTTGAAACAGGGCACGATCAGACTGAAGCGGGGCACGGCGGGTCAGCTCCTCACGAGGGTCGCGGCGGCCGGGGCGGGGACGCGCTCCGCCAGCGGGATCACCGGTGGGACCGCCTCCGGCGGCTCGCCGAGCAGCACCCGCCGTACGACCCGCTCGGCGGCCCGCCCGTCGTCGAAGTCGCAGAACCGCTCCCGGAACGCGGCCCGCAGCGCCCTGGCCTCCTCACCCGCGTACGAGCCGTCACGGAAGACGGCGGCCAGCTCCTGAGGGGTGCGCGCGACCGGGCCGGGGGGCTCGGTCATCAGGTCGAAGTAGACGCCCCGGGTCTCCCGGTAGACGTCCCAGTCGTCGGCGTACACCACGATCGGCCGGTCCAGGTTGGCGTAGTCGAACATGATCGACGAGTAGTCGGTGACCAGCGCGTCCGCCGCCAGGCACACGTCCTCCGAGGAGCGGTGCGCGGTGACGTCGATGATCCGGTCCGAGGTCCGGGAGCGGCCCCGGTCGTAGAAGTAGTGGGCGCGCAGGAGTACGACGACGTCCTCGCCGGCCGCTGCGCAGAACGCCTCCAGGTCCAGCCCGGGTTCGAAGCCGGTGTGGTGGTCGCGGTGGGTCGGCGCGTACAGCACGGCGGTCCTGCCCTCCGGGACCCCCAGCCGCCGCCTGATCCGTGCCACGTCCTCGGCGGTCGCCGTGTAGTACACGTCGTTGCGCGGATAGCCGTACTCCAGGTGCTCGTAGGAGCCGGGGAAGGCGCGCTCCCACATCTGGGTCGAGTGGCGGTTGGCGGAGAGGTTGAAGTCCCAGCGGTCGACCCGGCCCAGCAGCCGGGTGAAGCTGCCCGACTGGGCGGCCACCACCGGGTACGCCGACTGGTCCACGCCCATCGTCTTCAGCGGGGTGCCGTGCTGGGTCTGCAGATGCACGCTGCCGGGCCGCTTGACGATCCCCTCGGCGAAGTTGGCGTTGTTGATCAGGTAGGTCGCGCGGGCCAGTACCTCCCAGTAGCGGCGCGAGCCGATCACCGCGTACTCCACGTCCTTCGGCATGGCGTGCGCCTGGTCGGCCTCGACGAGGAACACCGAGCGGATGTGCGGGGCGAGTTCGCGGGCCTTGGCGTGGATCGCGGCCGGGTTGCAGGTATAGCCCCGGCCCCAGTAGGCGCAGTACACGGCCAGGTGCGGGTCGAGCGGGCGGTGCAGGTCGCGGGCGTAGCGCAGCCGGGTGCGCACCATCCGCGGGCGTGGCAGCCGCTCGGCGGCCCCGGAGGCCACCTGGTTGGCGCCGCGCAGACCGCGGAACGCGGAGTAGGCGCCCGCCGCCAGCAGCCGGTGCTGCACCCCCAGGCTGCCGCCCGGCGGCCGGAAGCCGGCCGGCCGGTGGCGCCGGTGGAGGCGGGCCGCGCGGCGGAAGAACGCCCGGTGCCCGGACGGCAGCCGCTCCGGCCGGGACGCGGTCTTCAGCACACGCGAGAACAGCTCCTCGAACAGCGGGCGGATCCGCTCGGCGGGCAGGGCGGCCTCCGCGGCCCGGGTCAGGACCAGGTCCACCTGGTCGAGCAGGGCGTGCTGGTGCGGCCCGGGCAGGTTGAGCCGGCTGCCCTGCCGGCGCAGCCGGTGCCGTACGACGACGCGGCGCAGCACCGCGATCCGCCCGGCGGCGAGCGTGACCAGGCCGCCCCAGCCGAGGTCGGTGAAGTGGCCGTCGGGAAAGGTGAGGTGATGCTCCGTGAGGAAGGCGCGGCGGTAGACCGCGCTCCACGCCGGCAGCCGCACGCCGGTCAGCTCCGGCAGGTCGGCGGGGGCGAAGGCGCCCTCGGGGGCCCCCGCGAACAGCGGCGCGGCCGGGTTGGCAGGCTCGCCCTCCCACCAGGGGACGCGCTCGTGCTCGACGTAGAGCACGTCCACGCCGGCGGTCTCGGCCAGCCGGGCGTCCAGTGCCGCGAGCGCGCCCGGCAGCAGCAGGTCGTCGCCGTCGAGGAACAGCACATACGCGCCGGTCGCCGCCCGCATCCCCGCGTTGCGCGCCCCGCTCAGGCCGGCGGACGGCGGTGAGTCGGCCGGGGTCACCCGGGAGTCCCGCTGCGCGTATCCGGCGGCCACCGCGGCGGCCGGGGAGTCGGGGGCGTCGCAGACCGGGATCAGTTGCAGATCGCCGAAGGACTGGCCGAGAACCGAGTCCAGCGCCTGGGACAGCCGGCCGGCGACCCCGTGGGACGGGACGATGATGCTGAAGCGGGGCATTCTGTTCTTTCTGTTGTCTTGCGGACACGTGTCCCGCGGACGGCGCCGGACACGCGACCGGGCCGCCCCGCCGGACGCCAGGTGGACGGCCGGCTCGGGGTGGGCCGCGTCGAGCCGAGGTGCAGGGGGACTCCCGCAGGGACCAACGCCGTTCAGTGCCTCTCGGTGACGGGGAGGGAACCGGAAGGTTGCTCCACGGTGGCCAGCGGCGACTGCGTGCAGGCGGACGGCACCGGGTTGCGCTCCGCGAGCGGCACCACCCGCGGCAGGCCCGTCTCGCCCAGCACGATGTGCCGTACGACCCGCTCGGCGGCGCGTCCGTCGTCGTACGGGCAGAACCGCTCCCGGAACGCCGCCCGCAGCTGGGCCGAGCGCGAGCCGCGCCAGTGGCCGGTCGCGAAGATGTCGATCAGCTCGTCCTCACTGCGCGCGACCGCGCCCGGCGGGAAGGCGCGCAGGTCGAAGTAGGTGCCGCGGGCCGCCCGGTACGCCTCCCAGTCACCGGTGTGCACCACGATCGGCCGGTCCAGGTTGGCGTAGTCGAACATGATCGACGAGTAGTCGGTGAGCAGTGCGTCCGAGGCCAGGCAGAGCGACTGCACGCTCGGGTGGCCGCCGACGTCGATGACCCGGGTGCCCGTGCCGAGCGGGCCGCCGCGGGTGGGGTGCGGCCGGGCCAGGATCACGAAGCGCGGGCCGAGGCGGCGGGCGATCCGCTCCAGGTCCAGCAGCGGGCGCTGGGTGTGCTGGTGGTCGCGGAAGGTCGGCGCGTACAGGATCGCGACCGCGCCCTCGGGGATGCCCAGCGACTCGCGCAGCCGGGCCACGTCCGCCGAGGTCGCCCGCTGGAGGGCGTCGTTGCGCGGGGCGCCGTACTCCAGCGTGGTGTAGCGGCCCGGCAGGACCCGCTCCCAGACCAGCGTCGAGTGCCGGTTGCCGGACAGGACGAGGTCCCACTGGTCGACGCCGCGCAGCAGTTCGGCGAAGTCGGTGCCGTGGGCCGCCGCCGGGCGCTCCTGGAGATCCAGACCCATGTGCTTGAGGGGGGTGCCCTGCTGGGTCTGGACCATCACCTGCCCGCGCCGCTTGCGCAGCCGCCGGTCCAGGGCGTCATCGGTGACCAGGTACCTGGAGCGGGCCAGCGCCGTCCAGTAGGCGGCCGTGCCGGGCCGCAGCCGGCGCGGGCCCGGCGGCACCGTGTGCTGGTGCTCGGGGCGGGTGATCCACGCGGTGCGGATGTGCGGGGCGTGGGCGCGGAACGCCTCCTCCAGGGCGCCCGGGTCGCCGCCGTGGCCGCGGCCCGCACCGGAGGCGAACACCGCCCGGTCGGAGCGGACGGGCAGCCGCAGCTGGATCCGGTAGTGCAGCCGCAGCGCGCCGGTGCGCAGGGCACGGGCCAGCTTCAGCGCCGTCTTCAGCGTGCGCCGGCACCCGGCCGAGGCCAGCTGCAGTGCCCGGAACGTGCGGTGCAGGCCGAAGCGGACCAGGACGTTCCGTCGCCGCATCCGGGCGCCGGGGACCCGGTGGCGGCGGTAGTGGGCGCGGGCCCGGCGCAGGAACTCGCCGTGGCTGCCGCGCGGCAGCCGGCCCCGCTTGGTGAACACGGTCGCGTAGTGGTCGATCATGCGGCGGAACAACTCCGGCCGCCACCGCGCGAGTTCCGGCCGCTCCTCGATGTAGGCGAACACCCGGTCGTACTGCTCGAACAGGTCGAAGTGCTTGCGGCTGGTGGTGCCGAGGATGCTGCCCTGCCGGCGCTGCCGGTAGTGCACGCACACCCGGTCGAGGGTGGCGATCGACTCCGCCGTCATCAGCACCGGGAAGGTCCAGGGGGTGTCCTCGTAGTAGCCCGGCGGGAACCCGAAGCCGTTCTCCTCGACGAACTCCCGCCGGTAGGCCTTGTTCCAGGCCACCATCAGCACCCGGAGCAGCCCCGGGCGGTCCTCCAGGCGGAACGGCGCCGGGCCCTGCTCGGTGAGCGGGGCGGTGAGCTGGTTGCGGACCGCCCGGCCGTCCCAGTACGTGCGCGCGTAGTCGTACACCAGGACGTCCGGCTCCCCGGACTCCTTGATCCGGTCGGCGATCGCGCGCAGCGCGTCCGGGGTGAGCGTGTCGTCGCTGTCCAGGAAGACCAGGTAGTCGCCGCTCGCCTCGGCCATCCCCGCGTTCCGGGCCCGCCCGAGCCCCCGGTTCTCGGCCAGGTGCACGGGCCGTACGCGCGCGTCACGGGCCGCGTACTCGTCGATGATCGCCCCGCAGGCATCCGGCGAGCAGTCGTCCACGGCGATCAGTTCCAGATCGGGATACGACTGCGAGAGCACCGAGTCCAGGCACTCGGAGAGATACGCCTGGACCTTGTACGCGGGGACAATGACACTGAACCTGGGCAAGGGACATCCAAGGGTCGTCGGTCGGCGCGAGGGTTCTGACCGGAAACGGCCGATGGAGTGAATTGGTTACGGTTCGTACGGCATGTGGGGGACACGAGGTGAACGTCGAGGAGCGGGCCGCTTAAGGCCCGCCCCTCGAAAAGTGTCGTTTTTGTTACTACTTGACCGCGCCCGCCATCACCCCGGACACGAACTGCCGCTGGAACGCGAAGAACACGGCCAGCGGGATCACCATGGAGATGAACGCGCCCGGCGCCAGCACGTCGATGTTGTTGCCGAACTGCCGCACCTGCGTCTGCAGTGCGACCGTGATCGGCTGGGTGCCCGACCTGGTGAACACCAGAGCGACCAGCATGTCGTTCCACACCCACAGGAACTGGAAGATGCCGAGGCTGGCGATCGCCGGGCCGCCGAGCGGCATCACCACCCGCGCGAACAGCCTCAGTTCACCGGCGCCGTCCAGCCGGGCCGCCTCCAGCAGCTCGCGCGGGATCTCCGCGAAGAAGTTCCGCAGCAGGAACACCGCGAACGGCAGACCGAACCCGGTGTGGAACAGGATCACCCCGAGGATCGACCCGAACAGGCCTATGTTCCCGAACAGTTCGGCGATCGGGATCAGCGCCACCTGCACCGGCACCACCAGCAGACTCACCACGCCCAGGAACCACCAGTCCCGGCCGGGGAACTCCATCCACGCGAACGCGTAGCCCGCGAGGGAGCCGACCACGACGACCAGGACCGTCGCCGGGACCGTGATCAGCACGGTGTTCCAGAGGGAGTGGGTGATGTCCCCGTTCTCGAGGAGCTTCCGGTAGCTGTCGAACGTCAATTGGGACGGCCTGGTGAACACCTTCCACCAGCCGCTCGCGCTCATGTCCTGCGGCGAGCGCAGCGAGGAGGCGAGCAGCCCGATCGTCGGCACCAGCCAGAACAGGCCCACGACGATCAGGAACACGCGGACCAGACCGCCGTTGATCTTCTCCAGCAGCCAGGTCATCGCCGCACCTCCCGCCGCAGCCGACGAATGTTGAACGCCATCACCGGGATCACCAGCACCAGCAGCAGCACCGCGATCGCGCTCGCGACGCCCGGCTGGTTCTCCGCGAAGCCCTTGCGGTACAGCTCCAGGGCGAGCACGTTGGCGTCGTCCTGGGACGAGCCCGGCGCGATGATGTAGACGAGGTCGAACACCTTCAGCACGTTGATCATCAGTGTCACGGTGACCACCGCGAGGACCGGCGCGAGCAGCGGCACGGTGACCTTGCGGAACACCTGCCACTCGGTGGCACCGTCCACCCGCGCCGCCTCCAGCAGCTCCCGGGGCATGCCCGCGAGCCCCGCCGCGATCAGCACCATCGCGAAGCCCGCCCACATCCACACGTACGCCCCGATGACCGCCGGGGTGACCAGCGCCGGGCCGAGCCACTCCACACCGTTGTACGGCTCCCGGAAGTTGCTCGCGGGAAGCCGCAGCCGCGCGCCGTCGGCGGCGGCGGGCAGCGTGAAGGTGCCGTCGCCGGCGGCCGTTGTGGAGGCGACCACCTTGCCGTCCTTCACCGCCTCGATCCGCATCCCGGCGTAGCCCAGCTCGGACGGGTCGGGGGCGCCGAGCCGTCCCACGCCCTTGCCGCGCGTGAAGTCCTGCCAGGTGGTGCCGGTGATCCTCCCCGGCTCCGGCCGGGCGGCCACGGCATTCTTCGCGCTGTCCGGCATCCGGTCCGGGGCGACGCCGACGAGGGGGAGGGTGACCGCCTGCCCGGCGCGGACGGTGGCCTTGGTGACGAAGCCCCCGTCCTGCGCGACGAGCGGCGACTCACGGCCCGGGTGGGCCTTCGGGAACGCCGACGACTGCGCGAAGGTGTCGTGGACACCCACCCACACCGCGTTCGCGACCCCCTTGTGCGGATCCTGGTCGTACACCAGCCGGAAGATGATCCCGGCCGCCAGCATCGAGATCGCCATCGGCATGAAGACGACCAGCTTGAACGCCGTCCCCCAGCGCACCCGCTCGGTCAGCACCGCGAAGACCAGACCGAGCGCGGTGGAGACCGTCGGCGCGAACACCACCCAGATGACGTTGTTCTTCAGGGCGGTGCGGATGCCGTCGTCGGTGAAAAGGGTCTTGTAGTTGTCGACTCCGGAGAAACCGTCACCGGAGGCGTTGTAGAAGCTGCGGATCAGCGAGTACCCGATCGGGTAGACCACGAGCGCGCCGAGCAGCACCAGGGCGGGCAGCAGGAACAGCACTGCCACGGTCCTGCGGGTGCCGGTCACGCTCCTACGACCGCGGGGTGCGGCGGGACCCGGTGAGGCCCCCGCCGCCGTTGCCGCCGACGTCATCGCCGGATCAGCTCCCGCTTCCGTACGCGGCCGCCGCGTCCTTCTCCAGCTTCGCCTGGGCGCCCGCCACGTCCGCCGGGTTCTTCAGGAAGTCCTGCAGGTCCTTCCACTCACCCTTGCCCGGGGTGCCGCCGAAGGCCTGCGGGGCCTGGTCGGACATGTCGAAGCGGAAGTCGTCACCGGACGCGATCAGCGCCTTGGCGATCTTCTGCTGCACCGCGTTCGGGTACGACGAGATCTCCACGTTCTTGTTCGGCGAGAGATAGCCGCCGAGCTTCGCCTGGATGGTCGCCGCGTCCGGGGAGGCGAGGAAGGTGACCAGGGCCTGGGCCGCCTTGGAGTCCTTCAGGATCACCGCCGCGTCACCGCCGGAGACCACGGGCGCGGTGGAGCCGACCGCAGGGAACGGGAACACCTTCGCGTCCGTGCCCACCTTCGCCTTGGTCTCCCCGATGTTGACCTGCGCGAAGTCACCCTCGTAGACCATCGCGGACTTCGGCTGGTCGCCGCCGGTGAAGGTCTGGGTGACCGAGGCCGGGAACTCCGTCTGCAGCGCGCCGTCCTGGCCGCCCGCCAGGTAGTCCTTCTTGCCCCAGATCTGTGCCAGCGTCGTCAGGGCCTGCTTGACCGAGGGATCCGTCCACTTGATCTTGTGCTGGGCGAGCTGGTCGTACTTCTCGGGGCCCGCCTGGGACAGATAGACGTTCTCGAACCAGTCCGTCAGCGGCCAGCCGTCCGCGCCGGCCACCGAGAACGGCGTGACCCCGGAGTCGTACACCGCCTGCGCGGCGCCCAGCAGGTCCTTCCAGGTCTTCGGCTCCTTGGCGTTCGCGTTCTCGAAGACCTTGGCGTTGTACCAGATCAGCGACTTGTTGGCGGCCTTGTAGTACACGCCGTACTGCTTGCCGCCGACCTTGCCGATGTCCTGCCAGCCCTGCGCGTAGTTCTTCTGCAGTTCCTTGACGGCCTCGGGTCCGAGCGGCTTGGCCCACCCCCGCTGCACGGCCTGCTTGATGGCACCGGGCTGCGGCAGCATCGCCACGTCCGGCGGCTGGCCGCCCGCGATCTTGGAGCCGAGGAAGTTGATGATCGGGTCCTGGGCGGGCACGAAGGTGACCTTCGCGCCGGTGCGCTTCTCGAACTCGGCCAGGACCTGCTTGAAGTTCTTCTGCTCCTGGCCGGTCCAGACGGCGGCGATCTCCAGGGCGGCGCCGTTCAGCTTCGGCAGGCTGACGGTGGAGCCGGTGGCCCCGCCGGTCTGCTCCCCGCTGCCCTTCTTGTCGTGGTCACTGCTGGAGCAGGCGCTGAGGGCGAGGGCTCCCGCCAGCAGCGCGGCGAGGGTGGTGACGGTCCTGTGGGTCCGGATGGTGCTGCTCGTGCTGCGCATCACTTCCCCGTTCGTCGTTCTTCGTTGAACGTCAGAACTCTGTCCGTGCGCTCCGGTGTACGCCGCGCCGCACAAGGGCGGCAAGAGCGCCTGCGCCGTCCGGCGGCTCATCGTGACCGGCTCGTGATCGGGGAGGTATGCGCATCCGCTTCCGGCGGGTTCCGCTCAGAGCAGTGAGGGCACCTGAACCGCGGACACCTCGCGAGCCGCCCGCTGCACCGCGCTCGCCAGCAGAGCCAGGTCGGTGGGGCCGTTGCCCAGCTCCCGCACGGGCCGGCGGGCCGGCGGGTCGCCCATGCGCTGCCAGTCCAGCGGGACGACCGTGGGCCGCTGGGTCGCGGTACGCGGGATTCGGCCCGTCACCCGGCCGCCCTGGAAACCGACGATCCGTCCGTCGGCGTACGCCAACCGCCCGCGCCCCGGCGCCGGTTCGTCCGGCCCCTGGTTCGGGGCGTCCAGCACGACCCGCGAGGTGGCCCTCCGCGCGGGCTCGCTCTCCGCCGTACGACCACCCGTCCCGGCCGACGCCACCAGATGCACCCCCAGCCGCTCGCCCTCCCGGGCCACCGCCTCCAGCGCGCGCAGCACCGACCCGGCGGCGGGCCGGCCCGGCGAGCCGAGCGGGGGCGAGACCAGCGCGTCCAGGTCGTCGACGACGACCACCAGCCGCGGCAGCGCGGGTGCGGCCTCGGCTTGCTGCCGCGCGCCCGCGCCCGGCCGCAGCCGCAGGGTGGAGCTGGGCGGCGTCTCTATGTCACCGTTCGCGGGCGTGCGCTGCGCCACGATCCGGCCCGACACCGCACGGCCCGTGTGCCACTGCGCGAAGTCGGTCCGGCCCAGCAGCTCCGCCCGCCGCTTCAGCTCGGCGGCCAGCGACTGGGCGAACTCCCGCATCCGCACGGGGTCGTTGGCCATGAGGTGCGTGGTGACATGCGGTATGTCGGTGCACACGCGCAGTCCCTCACCGCGCCCCGCGCCCGCCCCGGCCCCGTCCCGCCCGTCGATCAGCACCACGCCCAGCCGGTCCGGCCGCTCGGCGGCGGCCAGCGAGGCCACCACGGCCCGCAGCAACTCCGTGCGCCCGCTGCCGGCCGGTCCCTCGATCAGCAGATGCGGCCCGTCGGCGACGAGGTCGACGGTGACCGGCCCGCGCTGACCGGCCCCCAGCACGGCGCGCGCCCGTCCACCCAGTGCCTGGGTGTCGTCGGCCGCGTCGGCCCAGCGCGCCATCAGCGACGCCGGGGTGGCCCGGGCCAGCCCCAGTTCGTCCAGCAGCCGCGCCGACTGCGGCAGCGGCGTGGCCACGCGGGTGTCCCGCTCACCGGCCGGGCCGTCCGGCCGCAGCGGCGCCAGCGCCCGCGCGAACCGCTCCGCCCAGGCGAGGGAGACGGCGTCGACGATGGCCGGCGAACCCGGTCCGACGGGCCCGCTCGGCGCCACCCGCATCAGCTGCAGCGCCGAGGCGACATCACCGCTGAGCAGCGCCACGGCACCGCAGTGCCGGAACGTCGGCGTCACCGCGCACGCGGCCTCGTACGTCAGCGTCACGGGGGAGGCGGGCGAGGCGGGGTCGGTCTCGGCGAGACACACCACATGGATCCCCGCCCGCGGCCCGGCCACGGCCAGCCGCGCCACGGCCTCCCGCAGCGCGGCCCCTCCGGGGTCCCCGTCCACCACGACGACGGTGTACGGCCCGGGGAACCCACTCGTCCCGCCGGCCTCGAAGTCACCCTTGGCCCACGAGGGGCGACGGGTGGGGGCGGCGTCGCCGGACTGCGCGGAGGGGTGGGAGACGGGAGGGGTGGGGCTGCCGGGGTGGTCCGAGAGGGGCCCCGGGGCCGGGGCTTCGGGGTGGTCGGGGGCGGCTTCCGGCAGGGGCGCGCCGAAGGGGCGGGCCGTGGCGCCGGGGCCGCCGGACGCGAGCCCCTGGGCGACGGCGGCCGGCGTGCCGGGGTACGCGGTGGCGGTGTCAGGGTGGCCGGAAACGGGTTGGTGCGGGTGGCCGCCCTGGGCGGGCGTGCTGTCCGGGCCGGCCGGGGCGGTGGCACCGGTGCCGGATCCGGGCTCGGCCGGGCCGGACGGGCCGCTGTGCGCGACGGTGTCGGCGGGCGGGGTCTGGGCGCCCGTGCCGGGTGTGTGGGGGTGGGTGCTCCGGGCGGCGGCAGTCGGGCGGGGGCCGGGGGCGGCCGGGCCGGACGGGCCGCTGTGCGGGGCGTTGCCAGTGGTGCCGCGGGGGCCGGCGGGCGGGGTCTGGGCGCCCGTGCCGGGTGTGTGCGTGGGCCGGCCGGTGGGCTCGTCGGGGGTGAGGGTGCCCGACGCCGTGGCCGGTACGCGGGCGGAGGCGGGGTGGGCCGCGCTCCGGCCGGTCGCCGCGTGGTCCTCCACCCGGCGCAGCAGTTCCTCCGCGCGGGCCGCCGCCTGTTCGCGGTCGTAGGCGAGCAGCAGCCGGCAGTCCTGGCCGTGGCCCGGCCGGACGTGCGGGAGCCAGCCCAGCCAGGACCACTCGGCCGTGCGCTCCTCCACGGGCCGGGCGCGGTCGGCACTGATCAGCACGATCTCCAGCAGGTCGGGGGAGTGCAGGGCGGCCAGCTGCGCCAGCACCGCGCGGGCCAGACCGGACAGCCGGGGGCGTGGACCGGCCAGGCCCAGCGCGCCCGCCTCGCGCAGCGCCGCCGTCACGGGCACCGCGGGCAGCAGCCCGGAGCCGTCCGGAGCACTGCGGTCGGCCGTGCCGAGCCGCACGGTCAGCGCCTCCGCGTGGTCCGGCCCACGCTCCCACAGCCGGGGTCCGGGACCGAGCGCCGTCAGGAGCAGCGCGGCGGGATCCGGCCAGGTATCCGGCTGCTGCGGTGCCGGGTCCGCCGGGACGGCGTCGGCGCGCGGGGCGGTGCCGCCGTACGCCCCGGGGGTGACGGGCTGTTCCCCACGCCCGCCGGTCAGCTTGCGCGCCCAGGCACCGAGTCCGCGCCGCCGTCCGCCCTGGGGGATGCCGGTGCCCCTGACAGGGGGGCCTCCACGGCCCCGCTCCCGCGGATCCCCGACGGGCCCCGGGGTGCGGCCGGTGGTCCCGGGTCCCGCCGCGCCGGTGTACGGCTCCGCGGCCACCGGGCCCGGCCCGCCGACACCGAAGCGGCCGGCGTGCGTGTCCCCGCCGCGGTTCTCGATCCCCGGCGACCCGCCCTGTCCCGGTACCACCCCCGACTCCCGCCGCCGGTGCTCCAGCCCCCCGCCCCCGGAGGCGCCCCACCCGGCGGAGCCGTACCCGTGCTGGGCCGAACCGACGGGCCCGCCGGACGCCTCGGTCCCGCCCGCGGCGGGCGACGGTCCTTCCGTCCCACCGAGGCCGCCCGCACCCGGCGACGAACCCCGCACGGGTGGCGCGGAACCGGAGCCGGACTCCGGCGCACCCGGCAACGTGACCCGGACGCATCCCTCCCCGTCCGGTACGACCCGGACGCCGGTTCCCCCAGACGGAGCAACCCGCAGTACCGACTCCCCGATCCGCAGCAGGCCCCCGGCGGGGAACCGCACCGGACGCGAGTCCACCCGCGCCCCGTCCAGCGCCGTACCGTTCGTGGAGCCGAGGTCGGCGACCGAGACGCGTCCGTCCGCGCCGACGGTGACCGCGCAGTGCAGCCGGGACACGTCGGGGTCGTCCAGCGGTACGTCCGCGTCGGACGAGCGGCCCACGGTGATCCGGCCGCCGTGCAGCAGATGGACCCCGCCCGCATCGGGGCCGGCGACGACTTGCAGCTGGGTCGGCGCGTCGGCCGGCTCGGCGTGGGGCTCGGCGACCGCCGGGGCGCCCAGGGACAGCACGGCGCCGTCGACCAGCGGAGGTTCGCCGAGGGTGCAGCGGCGCGGGTCGAGGCGTTCCGTACCGGCGTACAGCACGACGGGGGCGTTGGAGGCGTCGCGGCCCTCCCCGGTGACCGCCCCGGCCAGCGCCGAGGCGACCGCGGCCAGGTCCGTGCCCGTGGGCGCCGTGACCAGCACGTCGCGGCTCGCGGCGCGGCCCCGCTGCGGGGACGCGCCCAGCGGGTCTACGACGGTCAGCCGGATCTGCATCCCCACCCCAACACGAGCACGTCGGCCAGTACTGGAAGGCATCCTCGCACCTGCCACTGACAGCCCGCCCGGCACCCGGTAACAAGTGATCTTGATTGGTCGGCTCTGCCCCCAAAAATGCCTGACCATGAGGGTGCGGGCGATCAGTTGAGATCGGTCACGTCCGTTTTCGGCAACCAGTGGACCGGGACATGCGTCTTTCCGTCGAGCACCTGGCGCCCCCGAGGGCGGCACTACAGTGGGTCGGACAACCGGAATGACAACCGGAATACAGGCAAGCAACCACCAGCAAGCAGCAGGGAGCGCGTGACGTGCGGCCAGTCGGCAGCAAGTACCTGCTTGAGGAGCCGCTCGGACGCGGCGCCACAGGCACCGTCTGGCGTGCCCGCCAGCGCGAGACCGCGGGCGCCGAGGCGGCCGTGGCCGGGCAGCCCGGCGAGACGGTCGCGATCAAGGTCCTCAAGGAGGAGCTGGCGAGCGATCCGGACATCGTGATGCGCTTCCTGCGCGAGCGCTCCGTCCTGCTCCGCCTCACCCACCCGAACATCGTCCGGGTCCGCGACCTGGTGGTCGAGGGTGATCTGCTGGCCCTGGTCATGGACCTCGTCGACGGCCCCGACCTGCACCGCTACCTGCGCGAGAACGGCGCCCTCACACCGGTCGCCGCCGCGCTGATGACCGCGCAGATCGCCGACGCCCTCGCCGCGAGCCACGCCGACGGCGTCGTGCACCGCGACCTGAAGCCCGCCAACGTCCTGCTCGAGCAGCACGAGGGCCGGATGCACCCGATGCTGACCGACTTCGGCATCGCCCGCCTCGCCGACTCCCCGGGCCTGACCCGCACCCAGGAATTCGTCGGCACGCCCGCGTACGTGGCACCGGAGTCCGCCGAGGGCCGCCCGCAGACCTCCGCCGTGGACATCTACGGCGCCGGCATCCTGCTGTACGAGCTGGTCACCGGACGCCCGCCGTTCTCCGGCGGCACCGCCCTCGAGGTCCTGCACCAGCACCTGAGCGCCGAGCCGCGCCGCCCCTCCACCGTCCCGGACCCGCTGTGGACGGTCATAGAGCGCTGCCTGCGCAAGAACCCCGACGAACGGCCGAGCGCCGAGAACCTCGCGCGCGGCCTCCGGGTCGTCGCCGAGGGCGTCGGCGTGCACGCGAACGCCGCGCAGATCGCCGCGGCCGAGGGCGTGGGCGCGCTGCTGGCCCCCGACCCGGCCCCGGCCGCCGTCCCCGGCGCCGCCGACCCCACCCAGGTCCTGCCGAACACCGGCCCCCAGGGCGCGTACGACCCGAACGGGGCGACCAGTGTGCTGCCCCACACCGGCGGTCCCGCCGGCGCCGCCGACCCCACCGCCGTCCTGCCGAACACCGGCGCGGCGGACCCGACGGCTGTGCTGCCGAACACCGGCCCGCAGGGGCAGCAGCCCGAGCAGCCGCACCCCTGGCAGAACCAGCTGCGCGCCGCCCGCGACCGCAACGAGCAGACACAGATCCAGTACCTGGCCCCGGAGGACGACCCGCTGCGCCACCGGCCCCAGCGGCAGGTCGCCCGGCCCCAGCAGCAGCCGCGCCAGGCCCCGCAGGGACGCCCGCAGCAGCCGCAGCAGCGCGGCCGGCAGCAGCGGTACCAGCAGGGGTACGGCCACGCGCCCCAGCAGCCTCAGCAGTACGCCCCGCCGCAGCAGCCGCAGCGGTACGCGCCGCCCGCGCCGGAGCCGCAACGGCCCGCGCGCGAGCCCCGCGCACCGCGGCAGCGCAGCGCCAACCCGATGAAGATCCCTGGGCTCGGCTGCCTGAAGGGCTGCCTGTTCACGATCGTCATCCTGGTCGTGGCGAGCTGGCTGATCTACGAGCTGACCCCGCTGCACACGTGGGTCGGCCAGGGCAGGAGCTACTGGCACGAGGTGACCCACTGGGTCGGACAGGCGAGCCGCTGGGTCAAGGACCTGGGTGGTTCGTCCGGCAGCGGCAACTGATCACAGGCTTGTGGATTTGTCGACATCTGACGGGTGATTTCCGTCTCCGCGGTGAAGGTTGGCTCATCGGACGCGTAGTTTTAGCGACAACACGCGTCTGTAGGAGCAGCCTTGGCACGGAAGATCGGCAGCCGGTACACCGCCAACCAGATCCTGGGGCGGGGCAGCGCCGGCACGGTGTGGCTGGGCGAGGGACCGGAGGGCCCCGTCGCCGTCAAGCTGCTGCGCGAGGACCTCGCCTCCGACCAGGAGCTCGTCGCACGCTTCGTCCACGAGCGCACCGCGCTGCTCGGTCTGGAGCACCCGCGCATCGTCACCGTGCGCGATCTGGTGGTGGACGGCAACGACCTGGCCCTGGTCATGGACCTCGTGCGCGGCACCGACCTGCGCACCCGTCTGGAGCGCGAACGACGGCTCGCCCCCGAGGCGGCCGTGGCGATCGTCGCCGACATCGCCGACGCGCTGGCGGCGGCCCACGCGGCCGGGGTCGTGCACCGGGACGTGAAGCCCGAGAACGTCCTGCTGGACATGCAGGGCCCGCTCGGCCCGGGCGGCGCCCACCCGGCGCTGCTGACCGACTTCGGCGTCGCCAAGCTGATCGACTCGCCGAAGCGGACCCGCGCCACGAAGATCATCGGTACGCCGGACTACCTGGCCCCCGAGATCGTCGAGGGCCTGCCGCCGCGCGCGGCCGTGGACATCTACGCCCTCGCGACCGTCCTGTACGAGCTGCTGGCCGGGTTCACCCCCTTCGGCGGCGGCCACCCCGGCGCGGTGCTTCGACGCCACGTCACCGAGACCGTCGTACCGCTGCCCGGGATCCCCGAAGAGCTGTGGCAGCTGATCGTGCAGTGCCTGGCCAAGGCGCCCGCGTCCCGGCTGCGCGCCTCGGAGCTGGCGGCGCGGCTGCGCGAGCAGCTGCCCACGCTGGCGGGGATGCCGCCGCTGGACGTGGACGAGCCGGACCTCTCCGAGGAGGCCGCCGAGGAGCCCCAGCCCTCGGCTCCGCCCGGCGAGCCGGTACGGCGGCGGGGGGCCGTGCCCCTCGTCCCCGGGGCCAAGCCGGACTCCAACCGGGACACGCACACGTCGATGCGGGTGCCGGCGCCGGACGAGCTGGCGGGGGGCGCGCACGGTACGGCGCGCGCTCCCCGCGCCACCGGTACGCCCAGGCCGGGGTCGGCCCGCCACCGCGCGACGGTACGGCGGCGCAGGGTGACGCTGGGAGTGGCCGGCGTGGTCCTGGCCGCTGTGGTGGGCGTCGGCGCGTGGCTCGCGTCCGGCGACGGGGACTCGGACGCACCGCGGAACACCCACAGCACCTCGGCCCCCTGACCCCGCCCGGAGGGCGGAGCCCGGGGTGGCGGGTGCGGGGCCGGGCGCCCCGTCGGCTGGGACACACTCGACCCTCGGCGCTCGGCGGAGCCGTTACGCTGGATGCGTGGCAGTCGTCGATGTATCCGAAGAGCTGAAGTCCCTCTCCTCGACCATGGAGTCGATCGAGGCCGTCCTGGACCTCGACAAGCTGAGGGCAGACATCGCCGTGCTCGAGGAGCAGGCGGCCGCGCCGTCCCTCTGGGACAACCCGGACGAGGCGCAGAAGATCACCAGCAAGCTCTCCCACCTCCAGGCCGAGGTCAGGAAGGCGGAGGCGCTGCGCGGCCGGATCGACGATCTCGCCGTCCTCTTCGAGATGGCCGAGGAGGAGGACGACCCGGACACCCGGGCCGAGGCCGAGGCCGAGCTGGCCGCGGTGAAGAAGTCGCTGGACGAGATGGAGGTTCGCACCCTCCTGTCCGGCGAGTACGACGCCCGTGAGGCGCTCGTCAACATCCGCGCCGAGGCCGGTGGCGTCGACGCCGCCGACTTCGCCGAGAAGCTGCAGCGCATGTACCTGCGCTGGGCCGAGCAGCGCGGCTACAAGACCGAGCTCATCGAGACGTCGTACGCCGAAGAGGCCGGCATCAAGTCGACCACCTTCTCCGTGCAGGCGCCGTACGCCTACGGCACCCTCTCCGTCGAGCAGGGCACGCACCGTCTGGTGCGCATCTCGCCCTTCGACAACCAGGGCCGCCGCCAGACCTCCTTCGCGGGTGTCGAGGTGCTGCCCGTCGTCGAGCAGTCCGACCACGTCGAGATCGACGAGAGCGACCTCCGGATCGACGTGTACCGCTCCTCCGGGCCGGGTGGTCAGGGCGTGAACACCACCGACTCGGCGGTGCGCATCACCCACCTCCCCACCGGCATCGTCGTCTCGTGCCAGAACGAGCGCTCGCAGATCCAGAACAAGGCCACGGCGATGAACGTCCTCCAGGCCAAGCTGCTGGAGCGCCGCCGGCAGGAGGAGCAGGCCAAGATGGACGCCCTCAAGGGCGACGGCGGCAACTCCTGGGGCAACCAGATGCGGTCGTACGTGCTGCACCCCTACCAGATGGTCAAGGACCTGCGGACCGAGTTCGAAGTCGGCAACCCCGAGGCCGTGTTCAACGGTGAGATCGACGGCTTCCTGGAGGCCGGTATTCGCTGGCGCAAGCAGCAGGAGAAGTAGGTTTGTCGACAAGGAAACCGGTCTGACAACTGCCGCCCGAGAGGCGGCAGTTGTCTTTTGTCTGGGTTTTACATCACACTCACAGGTTTCAACTCCCCCCAAACGCCACCCCAATGGACATCGCGCCCGCAACGCCCTTGACGTTGCTTTGAAAAATCGGAAGGGTGAGGCGCGGCATGCGTACATCTGGGGCGCATGTGAACCGGGGGATCGAGACGCGTACTTCGTCGCCAGCTGCCTCCGTCGATCACGGCACGCCCCACGCGCCGCCTCATTGACGAACAGCTACTGGGGGTAGCAACCACATGACGAAGAAGACGCGGATCCGGGTCGCGCGGATAGCCGCGGGCGCCGTGATCGCGGCCGGTGCGTCCTTGACCGCAGCCGGTGCGGCATCCGCCCTGGACCTCGACGTCCAGGCGGGTCCGATCAGCCTGGGCGCCCACACGAACACCGCGGGTGACGACGGCGGCACCGACGGCGGCACCACCGACGGCGGCTGCCCGATCGCCGTCTGCACCACGGACGGTGGCACCAACGACGGCGGCACGACCGACGGCGGGACCACGGACGGTGGGACCACGGACGGTGGGACGACCGACGGTGGGACGACCGACGGCGGCACCGTCACCATCGGTGGGACCACGGACGGTGGCACGACCGACGGCGGCACGACCGACGGTGGGACCACGGACGGTGGGACGACCGACGGCGGCACGACCGACGGGGGGACGACCGACGGCGGCACCACGAACGGTGGCACCACGAACGGCGGCACCACGAACGGTGGGACGACGAACGGTGGCACCACGAACGGCGGCACCACGAACGGGGGGACGACCGACGGCGGCACCACGAACGGTGGCACGACGAACGGCGGCACCACGAACGGGGGGACGACCGACGGCGGCACCACGACCGGCGGTGGCTCCGGCACCTCCGGCGGCGGCAGCACGGGTGGCCACGGCACCGGTGGCGGCTCCGGCACCGGCGGCAACCACGACACCCCGCAGGGCGGCAACAACAACGCCTCGCAGGAGGAGGGCTCCTCGGAGCTCACCGACACCGGCTCCGACACCCAGGCCCAGGGCAAGGGCAGCGGCAAGCAGCTCGCCGAAACCGGTGCCGGCCAGACCGCGTTCCTGGTCATCGGTGCCGCGACGATGATCGCCGGCGGCGTCGGCTTCCGCGTCCTGCCGCGTCTGGTGAACGGTCGCGGCGGCGCCGCGGCCTGACCGTAACCCCACGGTCACGCTGCGCACGCATCGCGCATGCCGAAGGGCCCGGAGCTCGGCGCTCCGGGCCCTGACGCGTTTCTCAGAGTTTTCTCACGCGCCGTCTTCGCACGCGTTGTTTCTCACACGCTTTGTCACGCGGTCTGGTGCGCCAGCAGCGCCACCGCGGCGATCAGTACCGCCAGCAGCGCGATCAGCGCCATCGGGTTCACCCCGCCCAGAAAGCCTTCTTGCTGCAGTCGCTCGCGGTTGGCACGGCACACCGGGCACCGGCCCTCGCTCACGGGCGCCGCGCAGTTCGCGCACACCAACCGGTCGTACGTCATGCGCTCGCCCTCCTTGCACCGGCCATCGCTCGTACAACGCTCACGGGAACCAGAACGTTCCCCCCTCCACTGTGCCAGGTTCGCGGGGTGCGTGCGCGGGGCCTGGGAGAGCCGGGCAAGGACAGGGACCGGTACAAAAACGTACAAGCCTTACCCAACCTCGTCCTGCGACTGCACTTGCACACCCGGTTCGCGTATGGTCACGCTCATCTACCCCCGGCGACCCGTGGTGCATCCGTGATCCGATTCGACAACGTCTCCAAGGTCTACCCCAAGCAGACCCGCCCCGCACTCAGGGATGTCTCCCTGGAGGTGGAGAAGGGCGAGTTCGTGTTCCTCGTGGGGTCCTCCGGCTCCGGAAAGTCCACCTTCCTGCGGCTCGTCCTCCGCGAGGAGCGGTGCAGCCACGGCCAGGTGCACGTCCTGGGCAAGGACCTCGCGCGCCTCTCCAACTGGAAGGTGCCGCAGATGCGCCGCCAGCTGGGGACGGTGTTCCAGGACTTCCGGCTCCTGCCGAACAAGACCGTCGCGGAGAACGTGGCCTTCGCCCAGGAGGTCATCGGCAAGTCCCGCGGCGAGATCCGCAAGTCCGTGCCGCAGGTGCTCGATCTCGTCGGGCTCGGCGGCAAGGAGGACCGGATGCCGGGCGAGCTGTCCGGTGGTGAGCAGCAGCGCGTGGCCATCGCGCGGGCCTTCGTCAACCGGCCCAAGCTGCTGATCGCCGACGAGCCCACCGGCAACCTCGACCCGCAGACCTCCGTCGGCATCATGAAGCTGCTCGACCGCATCAACCGGACGGGCACCACGGTCATCATGGCGACACACGATCAGAACATCGTGGACCAGATGCGCAAGCGCGTCATCGAGCTGGAGAAGGGCCGCCTCGTCCGCGACCAGGCCCGCGGCGTCTACGGCTACCAGCACTAAGCAAGTTCACGACGGAAAGGCTCGACCAGACGCCATGCGCGCCCAGTTCGTCCTGTCGGAGATCGGTGTCGGTCTCCGCCGCAATCTGACGATGACCTTCGCCGTCATCGTCTCGGTCGCCCTGTCCCTGGCCCTCTTCGGCGGCTCGCTGCTGATGAGCGACCAGGTGAGCACCATGAAGGGCTACTGGTACGACAAGGTCAACGTCTCGATCTTCCTGTGCAACAAGCACGACGCCGAATCGGACGTCAACTGCGCCAAGGGCGCGGTCACGGAGGACCAGAAGAAGCAGATCCTCGGTGACCTGAACAAGATGACGTCGGTCGTCGAGAAGGTCTCCTACGAGTCGCAGGACCAGGCCTACAAGCACTACAAGGAGCAGTTCGGCAACTCCCCGCTGGCCGGTTCGCTCACGCCGGACCAGATGCAGGAGTCGTACCGGATCAAGCTCAAGGACCCGCAGAAGTACCAGGTCATCGCGTCGGCCTTCAACGGACGCGCCGGTGTGCAGTCCGTGCAGGACCAGAAGGGCATCCTGGACAACCTCTTCACGCTGCTGAACCTGATGAACCGGGGCGCGCTCGGTGTGATGGCGCTGATGCTGGTCGTCGCCCTGCTGCTGATCGTCAACACCGTGCGTGTCTCGGCGTTCAGCCGCCGGCGTGAGACCGGGATCATGCGGCTGGTCGGCGCCTCGGGCTTCTACATCCAGGCGCCGTTCATCGCCGAGGCCGCGGTCGCCGGGCTCATCGGCGGCGGGCTCGCCTGTGTGGCCCTGGTGATCGGCCGGTACTTCACCATCGACCACGGCATGGCCCTGTCCCACAAGCTCCAGCTCATCAACTTCGTCGGCTGGGACGCGGTGTTGGCCAAGCTGCCGCTGATCCTCGCCACGAGCGTGGTGATGCCGTCGCTGGCGGCGTTCTTCGCGCTGCGCAAGTACCTGAAGGTGTGACGCATGCCAAGAGGACCGTACGGACATCCGGCCGTACGGTCCTTCGCGTTGTCCTAGACTCACCGCCATGTCAGGCCGTGACCTGTTCGGTGAGCCCCGTCGCATCCGCCGCGGGGCCGCCCTGACATTGGTCTTCGCCGGCGTCCTGGTCACCGGCGCCGCCACCGGCTCCTTCCCGGAGACCGGTACCCCCGCGCGCGGGGCCGCCTCCCGGCCCGTGCCCTCGGCCACCCGGCAGGAGGACGTGCAGAGGGCCGCCGCCGAGGCGATGGCCGACGGCAAGTCCCCGATGGAGGCCGCCGAGCGGGCCGTCAGCCGCAGCGGGGACCGCTGGGGAGCCGTCTACTCCGAAGGCGAGTACCAGGAGTTCCAGGACGCCCTCGACGGCCGGTACACCGGCGTCGGACTGTGGGCGCGCAGCGACCGGGGCGGCCGGATCGAGGTGACCAAGGTGCAGCCCGGCTCGCCCGCCGCCGAGGCGGGGGTCCGCACGGGCGACCGGCTGCGCAGCGTCGACGGCCGCAAGGTCGACGGACGGCCGGTCACCGAGGTCGTCTCGCTGCTGCGCGGCGACGCCGACGACGCGGCCGCCGGTACGACCGTCACCCTGGGCCTCGAACGCGGCACGCGCGCGTGGACCGAGAAACTGCGCCGGGCCAGCCTGTCCACCCACTCCGTGACGGTGAGCAGGCTGCCCGGAGGGGTCACCGTCATCAGGATCGCCGCGTTCACCAAGGGCACCGGGGACGCCGTGCACGCCGCGGTACGGCAGGTCGCGGCCGACGGCGGGATCGTCCTCGACCTGCGCGGCAACTCCGGCGGCCTGGTCACCGAGGCGGTGGAGACCTCCTCCGCCTTCCTCGACGGCGGCCTGGTCGCCACCTACGACGTCGACGGCGCCCAGCGCTCCCTGCACGCCGAGCCCGGCGGCGACACCGCCCGGCCGCTGGTCACCCTGGTCGACGGCGGCACGATGAGCGCGGCCGAGCTGCTCACCGGGGCCTTGCAGGACCGGGGCCGCGCGGTGGTGATCGGCTCGCGCACCTTCGGCAAGGGCTCCATCCAGATGCCGACGAAACTCCCCGACGGCTCGGTGGCCGAGCTGACCGTCGGCCACTACCGCACCCCTTCCGGCCACACCGTCGACGGCCGGGGGATCACGCCGGACCTGGAGGCGGGGCCGGCGCAGTCCCTGCCCCGGGCGCAGACGGTCCTCACGGGCCTGGGCAACCCGTCGTAGCCTCGTGTTAATCGGCTGTACGCATGCCCCCCGCGTGGTGCGAAAATGGTCGGCACTATGAGCAAGGGAATGTACGTACCGAAGGAGTCCCAGCCCAAGCAGGGCGGCGGGGCCGCGAAGGCCAGGGACGGCGAGAAGGGCGGCAAACGCAAGATCGTCGCCCAGAACAAGAAGGCCCGGCACGACTACGCGATCGTCGACACCTACGAGGCCGGGATCGTGCTCACCGGCACCGAGGTCAAGTCGCTGCGCGAGGGACGGACCTCGCTGACCGACGGCTTCGTCCAGATCGACCGGGGGGAGGCGTGGCTGCACAACGCCCACATCCCCGAGTATCACCAGGGCAGCTGGACCAACCACTCCGCGCGCCGCAAGCGCAAGCTGCTGCTGCACCGCGAGGAGATCGACAAGCTGGAGTCGAAGTCGCAGGAGACGGGTCACACGATCGTGCCCCTCGCCATCTACTTCAAGGACGGCCGGGCGAAGGCCGAGATCGCGCTCGCACGGGGCAAGAAGGAGTACGACAAGCGGCAGACGCTGCGGGAGAAGCAGGACCGGCGGGAGTCGGACCGGGCGATCGCGGCGGCGAAGCGCAGGCAGCGCGGCGTCTAGCCGGCCGCCGGGGAATAGGCTGGCATCGTCGTGCGTTGGTCACGTACGATGGCAGTGCACTCCACAGAGGGTGCGCGGCTCCTCCACGGAGGGGATTGAAAAATCAACATGGGGATGATCGGTTTCGACAGCGGCTGTCGAAGCAGGGGAAGCGTGTCGAGGAAGCGGCAATGATCTCGTAAACCATATGTCGCAAAAAATAATCGCCAACACCAAGCGCGATTCCTTCGCCCTCGCTGCCTAAGTAGCGACTTGCGAAGTGTCAGCCCGGGGCTGTTCCCGACCCGGATCCTGGCATCAGCTAGGGAACTAAACCTTGATCCCGGTCACGGGGTGAAGAGGGAAACCAAACAGTGACTGAGCCCGTCGGAGACTTGTCCGCGTGATCTCCGGGGCCGAGAAAAGCGAAGCGGACTGCACACGGAGAAGCCCTGATTCCGCACCGTTGGACGCGGGTTCGATTCCCGCCATCTCCACCATGCCCCCTCCGGGGGGTGTACCCCATGTGGCAACAGCCCCGTCGCTCAGAGCGACGGGGCTTTTTGCTTTTTACTTTGCCTTTGCGTTGACGAGAGAAAGGCATTGCCTTCCGGTGGGGGTTCCTCTACCTTGATCGTCCGAGCTTCGCCGAGGCGGCGCTCGGGGTGCTTTCAAGGACAAGGAGAACACGTGCGGATCGCGAATCGAGCCGGCTCGATGCTCGCCGCGGCGGCCCTGGTCGCCGGTGCGGCACTCTTCACCGGCGCCTCTCCGGCCAGTGCCACGACGGTGGACGACTTCACCTTCAAGGTGCAGCGGGACCCCAACAAGAGCTTCGGTGTGGTCGTCTACAACAAGGGGCACTACGCCGGAATGGCCTACTGGCAGGCAAACCCCCTGGAGCCGGACATCCCCGGTGACGCGCTGCAGGCGATCGACTCGTACGCGGACGGCTGGGGCGTCGAGGCGATCCTCATACCGGATCGCACGGTCTCCACGGCCGGGCACAGCGCCCCCTACATCAGCCCGTACAAGACGGGCAATCTCACCGAAGGAAGCACGGTGAAGCTGCGGGCCTGCGCCGTGAAGGACCTCAACGCCTCTTGCTCGGACTACTACTCCGGTCAGGCATAGCGGACCGGTCCGGCCGACCCTCACCGGGCACAGGGGCGGTGAGTGAGAGCAAAGTTCCCTCGCGGTCATTCACAGGCACAGGCAGGAAACGCGCCCTCCCTACCTTCGGGCTGAGCCAGTCGATGGCAGGTCGACGGCAGACCGAGCAGCCGTAGCCCCCGTGGAGGCGCGATGACAGCCCCAGCCCCAACACCAGCCCCCTCAGCCCCAACCCGTCGCGGTGGCCGCTGGATCGAGCGCTGGGACCCGGAGGACGAGGGTTTCTGGAAGGCGACCGGCGAGCGGATCGCCAACCGGAACCTCTGGTTCTCCGTCCTCTCCGAGCACATCGGCTTCTCGGTCTGGACCCTGTGGTCCGTCCTCGTCCTCTTCATGGGCCCCGAGTACGGCCTGACCCCCGCCGACAAGTTCCTGCTGACCTCGATGGTCACCCTCGTCGGCGCCGCCGTCCGCGTCCCCTACACCTTCGCCGTGGCCGTCTTCGGCGGCCGCAACTGGACGATCGTCTCGGCGAGTCTGCTGCTCATCCCGACGGTCGCCGCGTTCGCGGTCATGAAGCCGGGCACGTCCTTCACCACGTTCCTCCTGGTCGGCCTGCTGGCCGGCATCGGCGGCGGCAACTTCGCCTCCTCCATGACCAACATCAACGCCTTCTTCCCGCTGAAGAAGAAGGGCTGGGCACTCGGCCTCAACGCGGGCGGCGGCAACATCGGCGTGCCGGTCATCCAGCTCGTCGCCCTCGCCGTCATCGGCGCGAGCGGCGGTCCGCGCGTGCTGCTGGGCGTGTACATCCCGCTGATCGTCGTGGCCGCCGTGTGCGCCGCCTCCTTCATGGACAACCTGGCGACGGTCAAGAACGACACCGGCGCGGCCAAGGACGCCGCGAAGGACGCCCACACCTGGATCATGGCCTTCCTCTACGTCGGCACCTTCGGCTCCTTCATCGGCTACAGCTTCGCCTTCGGCCAGGTCCTGACGATCCAGTTCGGCCGCACCCCCCTCCAGGCGGCCTACCTCACCTTCATCGGCCCCCTCCTCGGCTCCCTGATCCGCCCCCTCGGCGGCCGGCTCGCCGACCGTTACGGCGGCGCCCGCATCACCCTGTGGAACTACGTCGGCATGGCCGCCGCGACCGCCGTCCTGATCGTCGCGAGCACCCGGAAGTCACTGCCGCTGTTCGTGTCCGTCTTCGTCGTCCTGTTCGTGCTCAGCGGCCTCGGCAACGGCTCGACGTACAAGATGATCCCGGGCATCTTCCAGGCGAAGGCCCTGGCCAAGGGGCTGGAAGGGGAGGCCGCCGCAGCCCACGGCCGCCGCCTGTCCGGCGCCTCCATGGGCCTCATCGGCGCGGTCGGCGCGCTCGGCGGAGTCGGCATCAACCTCGCCTTCCGCCAGTCCTTCCTCTCCTACGCCTCCGGCACCGGCGCGTTCGTCGCCTTCCTCGCCTTCTACGGCGTCTGCTTCGCGGTGACGTGGGCCGTATACCTTCGCCGCCCGGCCGGGCAGCCTGTGACGGAGTCGGCGGCGGACACAAAGCCGCAGCTCAGCTACGCGGAAGTGTGACGTAACACCGGTGACATCAAGCCGAACCGAGCCTGTCACGCGCCGTTGACAGGCTCGATTCGCGCGCCGGCCAGCTAGGAGAGCCCATGTACGACGAAGAGCAGCACCCCGGAGCCCGCGAGCACGGTCCGCTCGCGGGGTTCACCGTGGGCGTCACCGCCGCGCGCCGGGCCGACGAGCTGGGCGCCCTGCTCCAGCGGCGTGGTGCCGCCGTCCTGCACGCCCCCGCCCTGCGCATCGTGCCGCTCGCCGACGACGGTGAACTCCTCGCCGCCACGAAGGAGATCATCGACCAGGTGCCGGACGTGGTCGTGGCCACCACGGCGATCGGTTTCCGCGGCTGGATCGAGGCCGCCGACGGCTGGGGCCTCGGCGAGCAGCTGCTCGGGCGGCTGCGCGGCGCGGAGCTGCTGGCCCGGGGACCCAAGGTCAAGGGGGCGATCCGCGCGGTCGGCCTGACCGAGGAGTGGTCCCCCTGCTCGGAGTCCCTGGCCGAGGTCCTGGACCGCCTCCTGGCGGAGGGTGTCGACGGCCGCCGTATAGCCGTACAGCTGCACGGTGAGCCGCTCCCGGGCTTTGTCGAGTCCCTGCGGGCCGGGGGAGCGGAGGTGGTCCCGGTCCCGGTGTACCGCTGGATGCCCCCGGAGGACATCACCCCGCTGGACCGGCTCCTGGACGCGACCGTCGCCCGGTCCGTGGACGCGCTCACGTTCACCAGCGCCCCGGCGGCGGTGTCCCTGCTGGAGCGGGCGGAGACCCGGGGCCTCCTGCCGGACCTCCTGCCGGCGCTCGCCCACGACGTCCTGCCGGCCTGCGTCGGCCCGGTGACCGCCGTTCCCCTGCAGGCACAGGGCGTGGACACGATCCAGCCGGAACGCTTCCGCCTGGGCCCCCTCGTCCAGCTCCTCTGCAAGGAACTCCCGGCCCGCGCCCGCGCCCTGCCGATCGCCGGGCACCGGGTGGAGATCCGCGGCCACGCGGTCCTGGTGGACGGCGCCCTCAAGCCGGTCCCGCCGGCAGGGATGTCGCTGCTGCGGGCCCTGTCCCGTCGCCCGGGCTGGGTCGTCCCCCGGGCGGACCTCCTGCGCGCACTGCCGGGCGCGGGCCGCGACGAACACGCCGTGGAGACGGCGATGGCCCGCCTCCGCACGGCCCTCGGCGCACCGAAGCTGATCCAGACGGTGGTCAAGCGGGGGTACCGGCTGGCCCTGGACCCGGCGACGGACGCGAAGTACGCGGACGCGTAACGGCGGCGCACTCCGTCGGTGGGGAACCCCGTCATGCCCGAACCCACCGTGCCCGCACCCACCCGGCACAAGCCCGCCCACCGCGGCGACACCGCTTTCCGCCTCACCGAAGGCTGAGCGTGTACCACGTACCCGGCTTGCCCCCGACGTCGGACGGGTCGGCCGGACCGGCCGGGGTGAACCCCGCCTTCGTCAGGACCCTCTGGGACGCGGTGTTCTCCAGGGCTGTGGCCGCCCTGATCGTGTGCAGTCCATGGCGTTCCGACGCCAGTCGGCACAGTTCCCGGACGGTCGCCGTCGCCACGCCGTGGCCGGCGGCGTGCCCGGCCAGGACCGCCGGGGCGTGGTCGGCGTGCAGCCGCTGCAGCTCGGGCATCGCCCGACTGTACTCATCCGGGGCGGCCGGGGCGGCCGTACAGCATCAGTGCCCGGGTCAGGAGGCCGAGTGCCAGTGTCGAGGCCAGTGCCCGCACCACGTTCCACGCCACCCAGGGGCCTTCGAAGTGCTCGCGCAGGGCGGACGGGGTGCCCCTCGCCGCCAGGGCGTTGTTCAGCGGGACGTTGAACGCCATCGTGATCAGGAGGACCAGGGCGTACGACAGCAGGGCGGCCCGCAGCCAGCGGGCGCACGCCGTCCCCCTGAGCTGCCATGCCGACAGGCCCGTGAGCAACAGCGCCCCCATGAAGCCCACGAAGAACACCGGGTTCTGGATCACGCTGTTGATGTTCCGCATGACCTCGACGTACGTCCGGTCGTCGCTGCGGGCCAGCGCCGGCATCACCGCGCAGGCGAAGCCGTAGAAGACCCCGGCGCTCAGGCCCGTGGTGACCGTGGCCGCGATCAGGACGGCGGCCCCTGTCCGTGTCGTCCCTGTACGAGTCGTGTGCGTCATGGTTCCAGCCAACCGGGGCACCCCCGCTCCCGGACATGGCCGAGGCGCGCACCCGCATACGTGGGCGTCCAGGTCAGCCGGTACGAGGGGTTCCGGCCGGAGCCCGGGGCGGGCACTGTGAGGAGGAGACCCCCGCTTCCTGCCTAGGCGGTGACAGGCACATGGCACTGGGTACGGCCACGCCCTCGTACGAGCTGCGGTTCGACGCCGGACGGATCTGTCTCGATCTCCTCGCGACCACGCACCCGGCGGAACGGCTGGACGGCGTCGAGGCGTTGCGCATGTGGATCGGCGGGGCCGGGCTGGTGCCAAAGGGGGCGGCGCTGGATCGCGTCGACGCCTCCTGGCTCGTCGGGTTCCGGGAACTGCGCGCGCACATCGGGCTGTTGGTGCGCACCTCCTGCGGCGGCTCCCGCGTGCCGGACACGTCCTCGTACGCGCGGGCGCTCGGAGGGGTCAACGAAGCCGCCCGCGGCGCACCCCCGGCCCTGTGCGCCGTATGCGATGAAGCAGGCGGTCTTGTCCGGGAGTTGGCCGATCCGCCGACCTGTGCGGGGCTGCTCGCACTTCTCGCGCGGGACGCCGTGGAACTGCTCACCGATCCCGTCGCGCGGGCGGCCGTGCGGGAGTGCGAGGGGGACAGCTGCCCGCTCGTGTACCTGGACACCTCCCGGGGGCGGCGCCGGCGGTGGTGCTCCAGCGAGGTCTGCGGGAACCGGGAGCGGGTGGCCCGGCACCGGCGGCGGGCGGCGCTCGCGCGGGCGTGATTTCCGTAACACCAGGTTTAGGTGCCCATTACACGGGAATCCTCCCGGAGCCCTCGGCGATGTGTCGGAAATGTAAAGATCGGCCGGTGGGAATGTGTGCGCATGTCCCGCTCGTCACGTCACCCGGAAGAAAACTGTCACCTCCGTTTGAACGCCCCGGCGCTCCCTTCCGTACGGGTGGGCGAGCGACCGACTGGGGGAACCCCCGGACACCGGAGGTGGGCGTGCGCAAGGATGCGGCCGTGGCCAATGAACGTGGATCGAGGGCCCGACATCGCATGTCCTCACAGCCCTCGGAACCTGACGAGGAGTTGATGCGTGCCCTGTATCGAGAGCACGCAGGACCCTTGCTCGCGTATGTCCTGCGCCTCGTCGCCGGTGACCGACAGCGCGCCGAGGACGTCGTACAGGAAACGCTCATCCGTGCCTGGAAGAACGCCGGTCAGCTCAATCGGGCGACCGGTTCGGTACGCCCCTGGCTGGTGACGGTCGCGCGCCGCATCGTCATCGACGGCCACCGCAGCCGGCAGGCCCGGCCGCAGGAGGTCGATCCGTCGCCGCTGGAGGTCATCCCCGCGGAGGACGAGATCGACAAGGCGCTGTGGCTGATGACGCTGTCGGACGCGCTCGACGACCTGACCCCGGCGCACCGGGAGGTACTCGTCGAAACGTACTTCAAGGGGCGTACGGTCAATGAGGCGGCCGAGACGCTGGGCATTCCCAGCGGCACGGTGCGCTCTCGGGTGTTCTACGCCCTGCGATCGATGAAGCTGGCACTGGAGGAGCGGGGGGTGACGGCGTGATGAGCAGCGGATACGGGGGGATGCAGGGATTCGGGGCGGGTGGTCCGGGTATGTCTGGACCCATGAGCCCCCCATCGGGATCTTCGGTGCCGAACGAGCACGAGACCGTCGGCGCCTACGCCCTCGGGATTCTCGACGACGCCGAGGCAACCGCTTTCGAGGCGCACCTCGCCGGCTGTGAATGGTGCGCCCAGCAGCTGGACGAGCTGGCCGGGATGGAGCCGATGCTGGCCGCGCTCGCGGACCTGCCGGGCTCCGGCAGTACCCCCGCGATCGGCGACTCGCTGTCCGCCAAGCCCAGTCCGCGGCTGGTGGAGAAGCTGGTCGACGAGGTCGCCGAGAAGCGTGCCCAGAAGCGCCGGCGCAGCTTCTACATGATCGCGGCGGCGGCTGCCCTGATCATCGCCGGTCCGCTCGCGGCGGTCGCCGTGAACAGCGGGTCGGGCGGTGGCGGGGGACAGGTCACCGCCTCCGCCGCGCAGACCACCTTCCAGTCCATGCCGGACAAGAAGTCGGCCACGGATCCGTCGTCCCACATCAGCGCCACCGTCGGGATGGAACAGAAGGACTGGGGTACGCAGGCCGTCCTGGAGCTGAAGAACGCGACGGGACCGCTGAAGTGCTCCCTGGTGCTCGTCGCGAAGAACGGACAGCGCGTGACCATGTCGTCGTGGTCGGTGCCGAACTGGGGCTACGGCATCCCGAACGGGAAGACCCCGGAGTCCAGGAAGCCGCTCTACATCGGCGGTGCGGCGGCCTTCAAGCCGAACGAGATCGACCACTTCGAGGTCGTGACCTTCCAGGGCAAGAAGCTGGTGCAAGTGGACGCGTAGCTTCGACGGGCCCCCTTCGCGTACGGTTGACGGCTGCCCAGCACGTCAGAAGGGGGCCCGGTGGCCGCTCAGCTTCAGCAGTCCGCGGTCGGCTCGGTACAGGACGCACACGATTCCGTCCGTGACCGGGAGATCAGCGTCGAACAGGAACACCTGGACCGGGTGTACCGGCGGCTGGAAGAGAAGATCCACGAGGCCGAGTTCCTGATGAACGACGCGGCCAAGCGCGGCCAGGTCGGCACCCCGGGTGCGCTGGCCGAGCGGGACGCGCAGGTCTTCCGGGCCGGCATCCACCTGAACCGGCTCAACAACGAGTTCGAGGACTTCCTCTTCGGGCGGATCGATCTGCTGCTCGGCAAGGACGGGAAGAAGGGGCCCGACGGCGCCTACACGGCCGTGGAACCCGCCGAAGGCGCCGTGCGGGAGGACAACACCGCCGACATCGCCGAGACCCTGCACATCGGGCGCATCGGCGTCCTCGACCAGGACTACGCGCCGCTGGTCATCGACTGGCGGGCACCCGCCGCCGCGCCCTTCTACCGCGCCACCCCGGTCGAGCCCGGACGGGTGGTACGGCGCCGGGTCATCCGCTCCAAGGGGCGCCGGGTCCTCGGTGTCGAGGACGACCTGATGCGGCCCGAGCTGACCGCCCGCCTCGAAGGCCGCGAGCTGCCCGTCATCGGCGACGGCGCCCTCATGGCCGCCCTCGGCCAGGCCCGCAGCCACACCATGCGGGACATCGTCTCCTCCATCCAGGCCGAGCAGGACCTCGTGATCCGCGCTCCCGCCGCCTCCGTCACCCATGTCGAGGGCGGTCCGGGCACCGGCAAGACCGCCGTCGCCCTGCACCGCGCCGCCTACCTGCTCTACCAGGACAGACGCAGATACGCGGGCGGCATCCTGATCGTGTCCCCGACCCCGCTGCTCGTCGCCTACACCGAGGGCGTGCTGCCCTCGCTCGGCGAGGAGGGCCAGGTCGCGATCCGCGCGATCGGCTCGCTGGTCGACGGCGCCGAGGCCACCCTGTACGACTCCCCGTCCGTGGCCCGCGCCAAGGGCTCGTACCGCATGCTGAAGGTGCTGCGGAAGGCTGCCCGGGGCGCCCTGGAGCTGGGGCCCACCGCTCCGGTGCGGGACGAGGACACCGAGCCGCAGACGGTCACCGGCCCGCCCTCCCGCCTCCGCGTCGTCGCCTTCGGGCGCCGGCTGGAGCTGGAGGCGCAGGAACTGGAGCGTGTCCGCCGTACCGCCCTCGGCGGCACCGCGCCCGTCAACCTGCTGCGCCCGCGCGCCCGCAAGCTGCTCCTGGACGCCCTGTGGGCGAAGTCCGGCGGGGCCTCCCGGCACACCGACCCCGAGCTGGCCGCCGAGCTGCGCTCCTCCTTCGACGAGGACGTCACGAGCGAGGACCCCTTCATCGCGTTCCTCGACGCCTGGTGGCCGGAGCTGACGCCGAAGGCGGTGCTCGCCGCGATGGCCGACGAGAAGCGGCTCGGCCGCTGGGCCCGCCGCATCCTCAACCCCGGCGAGATCCGCAAGGTGGCCCGGTCGCTCCAGCGGGACGGCCTCTCCGTGCACGACATCGCCATGCTGGACGAGCTGCAGGCGATCCTCGGCGCCCCGGCCCGCCCGAAGAAGCGGCGCGAGCTGGACCCGCTGGACCAGCTCACCGGCCTGGAGGAGCTGATGCCGGTGCGCGAGGAGACCCAGCGGGAGCGGGCCGAGCGGCTCGCGCAGGAGCGCACCGAGTACGCGCACGTCATCGTGGACGAGGCGCAGGACCTCACGCCGATGCAGTGGCGCATGGTCGGCCGCCGGGGCCGGCACGCCACCTGGACGGTCGTGGGCGACCCGGCCCAGTCCTCCTGGTCCGACCCGGACGAGGCGGCCGAGGCCCGCGACGAGGCTCTCGGCACCCGCCCGCGGCGCCGCTTCCAGCTCACCGTGAACTACCGCAACCCGGCCGAGATCGCCGAGCTGGCCGCCAAGGTGCTCGCGCTCGCCATGCCCGGCTCCGAGTCGCCCCGCGCCGTGCGGTCCACCGGCGTCGAGCCGCGTTTCACCGTCGTACGGGAATCGCTGCAGCGGACCGTGCGGGCCGAGGCCGAGCGGCTGCTGGACCTGGTGGACGGCACCGTCGGGGTGGTCGTCGCCATGAACCGGCGCGAGGAGGCCCGGCGCTGGCTGGCCGGGCTCGGCGACCGGGTGGTGGCGCTCGGCAGCCTGGAGGCCAAGGGCCTGGAGTACGACGCGACCGTGGTCGTGTCCCCGGCGGAGATCGCCGACGAGTCCCCGGCCGGCCTGCGCGTGCTGTACGTGGCGCTGACCCGGGCCACCCAGCAGCTGACGGTGGTGTCGGGGGAGCGGGACGAGCCGGACGCGGCCGGGGTGCCGGATCTGCTGAGAGACTGAGTTTCCTGTGAACTCCCCGCGGGGGGAATGGTCCTCGGCATCCGTTTGTTAGCCTGGATACGGCACCGGCTCGATCCAAGCCCCCGGGCCCAACCTTTGTCCCTGCGAGGGACCACTTGCCGCGAGGCGAGCATGGCGGGTCGGTGTCTCAAACGTGGGAGGCCCACGTCACGTATGTGACGGGGGCCTCTTTCGTTGCCGCGCCCGCCCCTTCCCCCACCTGATCGTTTCTCGTATGGTGGAAGAGATTTTCCGAAACCGCGCGCCTGGCCGTGCGCCTGCTGTGAACAAAACGTCCGCAATGCCGGGCGACTATCACGTACTCACGGGTAGGTGCGACGATCGGACGGCACAACTCGTGACACGGTGAAAGCAGAGGAAGTCGGCCATGGCAACGGCGCCCAGCGTCTCCTACTCGATGACCATCCGGTTGGAGGTGCCCGCGAGCGGAACCGCCGTCTCGCAGCTCACCACCGCCGTGGAGTCCTCCGGAGGCTCGGTGACCGGCCTCGACGTCACCGCGTCCGGGCACGAGAAGCTCCGTATCGACGTCACCATCGCGGCCACCTCGACCGCGCACGCCGAGGAGATCGTCGAGAAGCTCCGCGGCATCGAGGGCGTCACGCTGGGCAAGGTCTCCGACCGTACGTTCCTGATGCACCTCGGCGGCAAGATCGAGATGGCGTCGAAGCACCCCATCCGCAACCGTGACGACCTCTCCATGGTCTACACGCCCGGTGTGGCCCGCGTCTGCATGGCGATCGCCGAGAACCCCGAGGACGCCCGGCGTCTGACCATCAAGCGCAACTCCGTTGCGGTCGTGACGGACGGCTCCGCCGTGCTCGGCCTCGGCAACATCGGCCCCAAGGCCGCGCTGCCCGTCATGGAGGGCAAGGCGGCCCTCTTCAAGCGCTTCGCCGGCATCGACGCCTGGCCGATCTGCCTGGACACCCAGGACAGCGACGCGATCGTGGAGATCGTCAAGGCGATCGCCCCCGGGTTCGCCGGCATCAACCTGGAGGACATCTCCGCGCCCCGCTGCTTCGAGATCGAGGCCCGGCTGCGCGAGGCCCTCGACATCCCCGTCTTCCACGACGACCAGCACGGCACCGCCATCGTCGTCCTCGCCGCCCTGACCAACGCCCTGCGCGTCACGGACAAGGCCATCGAGAACATCCGGGTCGTCATGTCCGGCGCCGGCGCGGCCGGTACGGCCATCCTCAAGCTGCTGCTCGCGGCGGGCGTGAAGAACGCCGTCGTCGCCGACATCCACGGTGTCGTCCACTCCGGCCGCGAGGACCTGGTGAACGCCCCCGCCGACTCGCCGCTGCGCTGGATCGCCGACAACACCAACCCCGAGGGCCTGACCGGCACCCTGAAGGAAGCCGTGCGCGGCGCCGACGTGTTCATCGGTGTCTCGGCTCCCAACGTGCTGGACGGCGACGACGTGGCCGCCATGGCCGACGGTGCGATCGTGTTCGCGCTCGCGAACCCCGATCCCGAGGTGGACCCGGCAATCGCCCGTCAGACGGCGGCCGTTGTGGCCACCGGCCGCTCCGACTTCCCGAACCAGATCAACAACGTGCTGGTCTTCCCGGGCGTCTTCCGCGGCCTGCTGGACGCCCAGTCCCGCACCGTCAACACCGAGATGATGCTCGCCGCCGCGAAGGCCCTGGCCGACGTGGTGACCGAGGACGAGCTGAACCCGAACTACATCATCCCCAGCGTCTTCAACGACAAGGTCGCGGGCGCGGTCGCCGGAGCCGTCCGCGAGGCCGCGAAGGCGGCCGGGGCGACGGTCTAGCCGCGTACACCGGATCCGGCCGGGCGCCCTCGCGCCCGGCCGGTGAAGGGAAAGGGACGGCCGGGCGTCGGCTCGGTGACGGCGTGCCGTACTGTGCAAGGGCTGTGACGATCACCACGGCGGCCCGTGCACCGGCGCGTCGTGGAACCAGCTGATGCCGGGCGCGCTCTAGGGTGACGCCGAGCGGGCGCCTTTCGTGTGACTCCCCAGGGTGTTCTCACGACTCCTACGGGTGCCGGATTGGCTTTACCGCCGCAGGTAGGGGCAGGATGCTCCCCCAGGGACTACGTCCCCCGGGGGCACCCCCATGGGCGCGAGCGCATCGGCATCGCAGTGCCTCGGGCGGATCCGCCGCGTGGCACACCCCAACGGCAAGAAAAACACGGGAGTAACAACATGAACCGCAGTGAGCTGGTGGCCGCGCTGGCCGACCGCGCCGAGGTGACCCGCAAGGACGCCGACGCCGTGCTGGCCGCGTTCGCCGAGACCGTCGGCGAGATCGTCGCCAAGGGCGACGAGAAGGTCACCATCCCGGGCTTCCTGACCTTCGAGCGCACCCACCGTGCCGCTCGCACCGCGCGCAACCCGCAGACCGGCGAGCCCATCAACATCCCGGCCGGCTACAGCGTGAAGGTCACCGCGGGCTCCAAGCTCAAGGAAGCGGCCAAGGGCAAGTAATCGCTCCGCTCTGAGCGCCGGTCCACTGGAGCGCCGTTCGACTGAGCGCCGTGGGTGACTGCGGGCCGGATGGTGGCTGGTCGCGTCCGCGCGGCGGAGCCGCACATCCGGCAGAGCCCCGCGCCCCATTCGGGGCGCTTGCAGCTGAAGACGCCAAATGGGCGGCCCCCTTTCACCAGGGGGTCGCCCATTTTCCGTTGGTGACGCCTAGCCGAGCGCCTTGCCCGGCAGTTCCACCTTCGCGCCCAGTTCCACGAGCTTCTCCATGAAGTTCTCGTAGCCGCGGTTGATGAGGTCGATGCCGTGGACGCGGGACGTTCCCTCGGCGGCCAGGGCCGCGATCAGGTACGAGAAGCCGCCGCGCAGGTCGGGGATGACCAGGTCGGCGCCCTGCAGCCGGGTGGGGCCGGAGACGACCGCGGAGTGCAGGAAGTTGCGCTGGCCGAAACGGCAGTCGGAGCCGCCGAGGCACTCGCGGTAGAGCTGGATGTGGGCGCCCATCTGGTTGAGGGCGGAGGTGAAGCCGAGGCGGGACTCGTAGACCGTCTCGTGGATGATGGACAGGCCCGTGGCCTGCGTGAGGGCCACCACCAGCGGCTGCTGCCAGTCGGTCTGGAAACCGGGGTGCACGTCCGTCTCCAGCGCGATCGACTTCAACTGGCCGCCGGGGTGCCAGAAACGGATGCCCTCGTCGTCGATCTCGAAGGCGCCGCCCACCTTCCGGTAGGTGTTCAGGAACGTCATCATCGAGCGCTGCTGGGCGCCGCGGACGTAGATGTTGCCGTTGGTCGCGAGGGCCGCGGACGCCCAGGACGCGGCCTCCAGGCGGTCCGACAGGGCGCGGTGGGTGTAGCCGCCGAGCTTGTCCACACCGGTGATGCGGATCGTGCGGTCGGTGTCCATCGCGATGATCGCGCCCATCTTCTGCAGCACGCAGATGAGGTCCTCGATCTCCGGCTCGACGGCCGCGTTGGACAACTCGGTGACGCCCTCGGCGAGTACGGCCGTCAGCAGCACCTGCTCGGTCGCGCCGACGGACGGGTACGGCAGCCGGATCTTCGTGCCGCGCAGCCGCTGCGGGGCCTCCAGGTACTGCCCGTCCGCGCGCTTCTCGATGGTCGCGCCGAACTGGCGCAGCACGTCGAAGTGGAAGTCGATGGGCCGGCCGCCGATGTCACAGCCGCCGAGGCCCGGGATGAACGCGTGGCCGAGGCGGTGCAGCAGAGGGCCGCAGAAGAGGATCGGGATACGGCTCGACCCCGCGTGGGCATCGATGTCAGCCACGTTGGCGCTCTCGACGTGCGTCGGGTCGAGCACCAGCTCGCCGGGCTCGTCGCCCGGACGGACCGTCACCCCGTGCAGCTGGAGCAGCCCGCGGACGACCCGCACGTCACGGATGTCGGGGACGTTGCGCAGTCGGCTCGGCGCGCTGCCCAGCAGGGCGGCGACCATGGCCTTCGGTACGAGGTTCTTCGCACCGCGGACACGGATCTCGCCCTCCAGCGGGGTTCCGCCGTGGACAAGGAGGACATCGTCGTTGACGGTCATGTATCTCGCGTTCCGATGAGTTGGGCAGGGGCCGGCCGATCACTGTGCGCAGGGGCCGGGAAGACAGGGTAATCGCCGATTACCCCCCTCCCGTAAGCCCGAGTACCACCCGGACACGTCATAGCTGTGTCACAACACGAACCGTTCCCTTTCGGGCACATGGGGTCACCGTCCGTGGTGTGCGCCCGGGGCGCTTCCGTGCTCCCTGAGCTGCGTTCACTCCCGGACGCCGATTGGCTCCCCACCGGAGGGGAAGATGCGGGATCATGTCTGGCATGACCGAGGTGTCCTCGCTCACAGGGCGGCTGCTCGTGGCCACTCCCGCCCTGGCGGACCCGAACTTCGACCGCGCGGTGGTGCTCCTTCTCGACCACGACGAGGAGGGTTCCCTCGGTGTCGTCCTGAACCGCCCCACCCCGGTGGACGTGGGGGACATCCTGGAGGGCTGGGCCGACCTCGCCGGCGAGCCCGGTGTCGTCTTCCAGGGCGGCCCCGTCTCGCTCGACTCGGCACTCGGCGTCGCGGTCATCCCGGGCGGTGCGAACGGCGACCTCGCCCCGCTCGGCTGGCGCCGGGTGCACGGCGCGATCGGCCTGGTCGACCTGGAGGCCCCGCCCGAGCTGCTCGCCGCGGCCCTCGGCTCCTTGAGGATCTTCGCCGGATACTCCGGCTGGGGCCCCGGTCAGCTGGAGGACGAGCTGGTCGAGGGCGCCTGGTACGTGGTCGAGTCGGAGCCCGGGGACGTCTCCTCGCCGGCCCCGGAAAGACTCTGGCGCGAGGTCCTGCGCCGCCAGCGCAACGAGCTGGCGATGGTGGCGACGTACCCGGACGACCCGTCGCTCAACTGATGCGTGTGGGCTTCAGTACCCTTGGCGATATGAGCACTCTTGAGCCCGAGCGCGGGACTGGTACGGGGACCCTCGTAGAGCCGACGCCACAGGTGTCCCACGGCGACGGCGACCACGAGCGCTTCGCCCACTACGTCCAGAAGGACAAGATCATGGCGAGCGCCCTCGACGGTACCCCCGTCGTGGCGCTGTGCGGCAAGGTCTGGGTGCCGGGCCGCGACCCGAAGAAGTACCCCGTGTGCCCCATGTGCAAGGAGATCTACGAGTCCATGGGCAGCGGTGGCGAGGACAAGGGCGGCAAGGGCGGCGACAAGAAGTAGCCCCCTGGCGGTCCGCCCGCCGGCCTGAGGTCTCGCAGGGCCCCCGGGGTGCGCGTGCCGCACGCGCGCCCCGGGGGTCTTCGTGTGGTCCGGTCACGGAATGGTTTAGACCACACCCGGTCCCTGGCCCCGGTAGGGGACGGAGCGGTAAAGGTCTGGACATGACGGATGTGATTCCCGCGCCGCGCGCCGTCCGGGGACCGATGCGCCGCGGCGTCCTGCTGGACGACGACACCACGCTGTGGGCGGCCCCGGGCACGGAGGCCACGGAGCGCTGGCTGCGCACCACGCTCGGCGCCGCTCTGGGGCTCCCGCTGCGGTCCGGCCCCGAGACCGCCCGTGGCTGTGTACGGCTGCTCCTGGACGACTCGCTGGAGGCGGAGGCCTACCGTCTGGGCGTGATCGCCGACCGGGGCGTGGAGATCCGTGGCGGTGACCCGGCCGGCGTCTTCTGGGGTGCGCAGACCCTGCGTCAGCTCCTCGGCCCCGACGCCTTCCGGCGCGCCCCCGTACGCCCCGGCCGCCCCGTCGCCATTGCCCACCAGACCATCGAGGACGCGCCCCGTTTCCGCTGGCGGGGTCTCCTCCTCGACGTGGCCCGCCACTTCATGCCCAAGGAAGGCGTGCTGCGCTACCTGGACCTGATGGCCGCGCACAAACTCAACGTCTTCCACTTCCACCTGACGGACGACCAGGGCTGGCGGCTGGAGATCAAGCGCTACCCGAGGCTGACGGAGATCGCCTCCTGGCGGTCGCGGACGAAATTCGGCCACCGCGACTCGCCGCTGTGGGAGCACAAGCCGCACGGGGGTTACTACACCCAGGACGACATCCGGGAGATCGTCGCCTACGCCGCCGAACGGCATATCACCGTCGTCCCGGAAATCGACGTACCGGGCCACTCGCAGGCCGCCGTCGCCGCGTACCCGGAACTCGGCAACACCGACGTCATCGACACCACCGCCCTCTCCGTGTGGGACACCTGGGGGATCTCCTCCAACGTACTGGCCCCCACCGACAACACCCTGCGCTTCTACGAGGGAGTGTTCGAGGAGGTCCTGGAACTGTTCCCTTCGCAGTTCGTCCACGTCGGCGGTGACGAGTGCCGGAAGGAGCAGTGGAGCGGGTCGGCGACGGCCAGGAGCCGGATCGCGGACCTCGGTCTCGGCGGCGAGGACGAACTGCAGTCGTGGTTCATCGGGCACTTCGACACCTGGCTGTCCGCGCGCGGACGCCGGCTCATCGGCTGGGACGAGATCCTGGAGGGCGGGCTCGCCAAGGGGGCCGCGGTGTCGTCCTGGCGCGGGTACGGCGGCGGGATCGCTGCCGTGCGGGCCGGCCACGACGTCGTCATGTGCCCGGAGCAGTACGTGTATCTGGACCACCGTCAGGCCCCGGGCGAGGACGAGCCGGTGCCGATCGGGTTCGTGCGCACTTTGGAGGACGTCTACCGGTTCGAGCCCGTGCCGCCCGGGCTCACCGAGGAGGAGGCCCGGCATGTGCTGGGGACTCAGGCCAACGTCTGGACCGAGGCGATGGAGGACGCCGCGCGCGTGGACTACCAGACGTTTCCCCGGCTCGCGGCCTTCGCCGAGGTGGCCTGGAGCCGGCTGCCGGCCCCCGCGGAACGCGACTTCGCCGGCTTCGAACGCCGGATGGCCGCCCATTACGCGCGACTCGACGCCCTCGGGGTCGCTTATCGGCCGCCCGGCGGGCCCCGGCCGTGGCAGAAACGCCCCGGTGTCCCGGGTCGCCCGAAAGAGGGGCCGCCGCCGAACAAGTGACCACCCCGAACACCTGACCGTTCCGAACAAGGAATGGAAAACCGCGTCAAGAGTCACCGAAGAGTGTCAATCGGTGCGCACCGGTGATGCCGTGCGAAAACGGACCATCTCCATGGTGAGGTGGGTGAATGCCTCCTAGCGGACCCCCGCGTTCGGCTGTTGCGAAGATGTGCCAGAGTTGCCACGTCCGCCCTGTGAGCACGTACCGTACGGCCACACAGGTGGGACCAGTGGGGCAGCGGGAAGGGGCAGCCGGTTTGACCACGCACGCACCGCAGGCGGCGCAGGCCGTCACGCTGCCCACGACGCTGGACGAGGCGGTGGCGGCCCTCGCCGAGATGCCCACCGCGGTCCCCGTCGCGGGCGGCACCGATCTCATGGCCGCCGTCAACTCCGGTCAGCTCAGGCCCGCCGCCCTGGTGGGTCTCGGGCGGATCAGCGAGATCCGCGGCTGGCAGTACCAGGACGGCCACGCGCTGCTCGGCGCGGGCCTCACGCACGCGCGCATGGGCCGCCCCGACTTCGCGGCCCTGATCCCGGCGCTCGCCGCCGCCGCGCGTGCCGCGGGCCCGCCGCACATCCGCAACGCGGGCACCCTCGGCGGCAACATCGCCTCGGCCGCCCCCACCGGGGACGCGCTGCCCGTCCTCGCCGCCCTGGAGGCGACACTGATCATCGCGGGCCCGGGCGGAGCCCGCCGGGAGATCCCGGTGTCGCACCTGCTGGCCGGCATGGAGATGCTGCGCGGCGGTGAACTCGTCGGCTACGTGCGCGTGCCGCTGCTGCACGCCCCGCAGGTCTTCCTGAAGGCCACCGGACGCACCGGCCCGGGCCGCGCGCTGGCCTCCGTGGCCCTCGTCCTCGACCCCGCCCGGCGCGGAGTGCGGTGCGCCGTCGGTGCCATAGCGCCGATGCCGCTGCGGCCCCTGGAGGCCGAGCAGTGGGTCGCCCAGCTGATCGACTGGGACAACGACCGCGCGCTCGTCCCGGAGGCGCTGAACGCCTTCGGCGAGTACGTCGCCGCGGCCTGCATCCCGGACCCGGCACCGGAGCCGGACGGCTCGGTCGCCCCGCTTCCGCCCGCCGTACTGCACCTGCGGCGCACCGTCGCCGCACTGGCCCGACGAGCACTGGGGAGGGCGCTGTCGTGACCGACGACCAGCACGGAGAGGGCACGCCCCAGGGCGGCGGTCGCTGGGACCCGCTGCCCCAGGGCGACTACGACGACGGCGCCACCGCCTTCGTCAAGCTCCCCGAGGGCGGCATCGACGCCCTGCTGTCCGGCGACAGCCCGCTGGCCGCGCCGGGTCACGGCTACGTGCCGCCGCGGATAACGGCCGCCCCCGGCACCGGGGACCCCGGCGCGACCGGGACCTGGACCGCGCCCGCGGGCGGCGCCGAGTGGCCCGACCCGAACGCCACCCCCCAGGTGCCCGCCGCGGACGACCGGTTCACCTACCAGCCCGGCGCGACCCAGCACTGGACCTTCGACGAGTCCGCGGCCCCGGCCGCGCCCGGGCACGACGTCACCGGGCAGTGGTCCATCCCGGTCGCCGGCGGTGATCTTCCGGACGAGTCGGGGGAGTTCACCACGTCCTCCCTGGTCGAGCAGTGGGGCGGCACCCCGCCGGCCACGCTGCCCGGCGGTGCGCCCGCGCCGTGGGCGACGCAGGACACGGGCCGCCCCTGGGACCGGCCCGCGGACACCGGCCACACCGCCCTGCCCGACCACACCGACGCGCACCCCGCGGGCGCTCCGGCCGAGCCCGCCCCGGGCGGCGCGCCGGAGCCGGGGTACGGGCCGGACGAGCAGGCGTACGCGCTCGACGAGCGCCACGGCCCGGCCGGCCACGAGCAGGCCGCGCAGACGGACACCGGTCACCCGGAGGAGGCCCAGCAGCACGCCGGGGCCGGCCACCCGGGTGACTCCGCCGCGCAGGTCCGGGCCGGTCACTCCGGCGCGTTCCCGGCGCCCGTCGAGGCCGGTCGCCCCGGCGGGTCCGCCCCGTCTCCGGAACACCCCGCCGATGCGCAGGCGGTGCCGGGCACGGACGGCCAGGGCCCCGCAAAGACGCCTGAGCGCCCCGCTGACGGCCCGGCAGGCCACGACCCGGCCCCGGTTCCGGGCGACGCCCCGCAGGCCGCCACGACCCCCGTCAGCGCCGCCGCGCCGGACACCCCCGGGTCCGCCGGCCCGGAGGCCCCGGAGACCCCCGCCGAGGCAGCCGCGGCAGCCGAACCGGCGGCACCGGAAACCGGCGACACGCCCGAAGGCGCCACCGAGGCCACCGGGGACGGCCCGGCCCCCGGGGCCGAGGAGCACGCGCCGCCCCTCCCGCCGAACGACGACCACCCGCTCGCCTCCTACGTCCTGCGCGTCAACGGCGCCGACCGTCCCGTCACCGGCGCCTGGATCGGCGAGTCGCTGCTGTACGTCCTGCGGGAGCGGCTGGGTCTCGCGGGCGCCAAGGACGGCTGCTCGCAGGGCGAGTGCGGGGCCTGCAACGTGCAGGTCGACGGCCGGCTGGTGGCCTCCTGCCTGGTCCCGGCGGTCACCGCGGCCGGCAGCGAGGTGCGTACGGTCGAGGGCCTCGCCGTCGACGGACAGCCCTCCGACGTGCAGCGCGCGCTCGCCCGGTGCGGCGCCGTGCAGTGCGGCTTCTGCGTCCCCGGCATGGCCATGACCCTGCACGACCTGCTGGAGGGCAACCCCGCGCCGACCGAGCTGGAGACCCGCCAGGCGCTGTGCGGCAACCTGTGCCGCTGCTCCGGCTACCGGGGCGTCCTCCAGGCCGTCGGGGAGGTCGTCGCCGAACGCGAGGCGTCGCACGCCGCCGACGCCGGGACGGACGCGGGCGAGGCCCGTATCCCCCACCAGGCGGGCCCCGGGGCCGGCGGCGTCAACCCGTCGGCGTTCGAGGCGCCGGGCGCGTTCGACACGCCGCACAGCGCTCCCGGCGGCTACGGCGACGCACCGGACCCGTACGGCCCGCCCGGCCCGTACGGCACACCACCGCACGGCACCCCGGGCCCGCACGACCAGCACGGCCCGCACTACGGCCAGGACGGAGGCCAGGCGTGAGCAACGAAGCAGCCACGGCGACCACCGCCGCGGAAGCGGCCTCCGAGGCCGAGTCGTGGCCGCACGGCATCGGCGCCTCCCTGCCGCACGCCGACGCCCGCGCCAAGACCGAGGGCACCTTCCCCTACGCGGCGGACCTGTGGGCCGAGGGCCTGCTGTGGGCGGCCGTCCTGCGCTCCCCGCACGCGCACGCGCGCATCGTGTCCGTCGACACCAGCCACGCGCGCGAGATGCCCGGCGTCCGGGCCGTCATCACCCACGAGGACGTGCCCGGAACCCCCCGGCACGGCCGGGGCACACCCGACCGGCCGGTGTTCGCCTCCGAGGTCGTGCGCCACCACGGCGAACCCATCGCGGCCGTGGCCGCCGACCACCCGGACACCGCGCGGATGGCGGCCGCCGCCGTCATCGTCGAGTACGAAGTACTCGACCCGGTCACCGACCCCGAGCAGGCCTTCGAGGCCGAGCCGCTGCACCCCGACGGCAATCTGATCCGGCACATCCCGCTGCACCACGGCGACCCGTCGGCGGTCGGCGAGGTCGTCGTGGAGGGCCAGTACCGCATAGGGCGCCAGGACCCGGCCCCGATCGGCGCCGAGGCCGGCCTCGCCGTGCCGCGCCCCGACGGCGGCGTGGAGCTGTACCTGGCCTCCACCGACCCGCACACCGACCGCAACACCGCCGCTGCCTGCTACGGCCTGTCCCCGGATCGGGTGAAGATCGTCGTCACCGGGGTGCCGGGCGCCACCGCCGACCGCGAGGACCAGGGCTTCCAGCTCCCCCTCGGTCTGCTCGCCCTGAAGACCGGCTGCCCGGTGAAGCTCACCGCGACCCGCGAGGAGTCCTTCCTCGGCCACGCCCACCGCCATCCGACGCTGCTCCGGTACCGCCACCACGCGGACGCCGAGGGCAAGCTCGTGAAGGTGGAGGCGCAGATCCTGCTGGACGGCGGCGCGTACGCCGACACCTCCGCCGACGCCCTGGCCGCCGCCGTCTCCTTCGCGTGCGGCCCGTACGTCGTCCCGAACGCCTTCATCGAGGGCTGGGCCGTGCGCACCAACAACCCGCCCTCCGGCCATGTGCGCGGCGAGGGCGCGATGCAGGTGTGCGCCGCCTACGAGGCGCAGATGGACAAGCTGGCCAAGAAGCTGGGCCTGGACCCGGCCGAGGTGCGCCTGCGCAACGTCCTGGCGACCGGTGACGTCCTCCCGATCGGCCAGACGGTGACCTGCCCCGCCCCGGTCGCCGAACTCCTGCAGACGGTACGGGACTTCCCGCTCCCGGCCCTGCCCAAGGACACGCCCGAGGAGGAGTGGCTGCTGCCCGGCGGCCCCGAGGGCGCGGGCGAACCGGGCGCGGTGCGCCGGGGCGTCGGCTACGGCCTGGGCATGGTGCACATGCTCGGCGCGGAGGGCGCCGACGAGGTGTCCACCGCGACGGTCAAGGTCCACGACGGCGTGGCGACCGTCCTGTGCGCCGCCGTCGAGACCGGCCAGGGCTTCACCACGCTCGCCCGGCAGATCGTCCAGGAGACCCTCGGTGTCGAGGAGGTCCACGTGGCGCCGGTCGACACCGACCAGCCGCCGGCCGGCGCGGGCTGCCGGGGCCGGCACACCTGGGTGTCGGGCGGCGCGGTGGAGCGTGCGGCGAAGATGGTGCGCACCCAGCTCCTCCAGCCGCTCGCCCACAAGTTCGGCATGTCCACGGAGCTGCTGCAGATCACGGACGGCAAGATCACGTCGTACGACGGCGTGCTCTCCACGACCGTCACGGAGGCGCTGGACGGCAAGGAGCTGTGGGCGACCGCCCAGTGCCGCCCGCACCCCACCGAGCCGCTGAACGCCTCCGGGCAGGGCGACGCCTTCGTGGGCCTCGCGTTCTGCGCGATCCGCGCGGTGGTGGACGTCGACATCGAGCTGGGCTCGGTCCGGGTGGTGGAGCTGGCGGTCGCCCAGGACGTGGGCCGGATCCTCAACCCGACCCAGCTGGCCGCCCGGATCGAGGCGGGCGTCACCCAGGGCGTGGGTATCGCACTCACGGAGAACCTCCGTACGCCCCGCGGTCTGATCCGCCACCCCGACCTGACCGGATACGCGCTTCCGACCGCCCTGGACGCGCCGGACATCCAGATCGTCAAACTGGTCGAGGAACGGGACGTGGTCGCCCCCTTCGGAGCCAAGTCCGTCAGCGCGGTCCCGGTCGTGACGGCACCGGCCGCCATCGCCTCCGCCGTCCGCGCGGCCACCGGCCGCCCGGTCAACCGCCTCCCGATCCGCCCGCAGGCAGCGGTGGTGACGACCCCGTGAGCACTCCCGAGACCCCCGACGAGCCCCGCTACGAACCCCCGCCGAGCGTCGGCAAGTTGTTCCTGTGGATCCTGCTGTTCCTCGTCGCGGCGCTGGCCGTCGTCCTGGGCGGTATCTACTTCACGTGACGCAACGGACCCGTCCCGCCTGACGTCCTTCCTGGTGAGGGCCGTTGTCAGTGGGGCGGCGTAGTGTGCTGAGCGGTGGGGGCGAGGGCACTCACGAACGCACGGCGCACCGTACGGGGAAGATCGCGGGGGAGCGATGGGCACGACCGACGCCGGGACCACGGCGATCACGCTGACCGAGGCGGAGCTGGACCGCTATGTCACCCACGCGCCGACGCGTGGCCTGCTCACCGGCACCGGCCTGCCCGCGGCCACCGACCTGCTGACCTTCTCCCCGCTGCGCACCCACGGCCTGCGCACGCTCGCCGACGCCGCCCAGGGCCCGTTCCGTGTGGCGGACGAGCTGCGGGACCGGCTGGTGATAGGCGAACTGCTCAACCCGGCGGGCATGGAACGCGAGTCCATCCTGCTCGACGGCGGCACCGGCGAGCTGACGACGGCGTACCTCTTCGCCCCGTCCGACGCCCGCCCCTTCGCACCCTCCCTGGACACCCTGCTGCGCTTCGCCGCGGTCACGGAGGAACTGGCGGGCCTGCGCGGCCGTTTCGCCTCCCTCGCGGACCGGTACGGCCCCGAGACGGCGGCCGAGGCCACCCGCCGGCTGCTCACGCTCTTCGAGGAGGGCGCGGGCGGCGAGGTCCCGCCGTACTGGAAGGCGGCGGCCCTGATCCGCCCCCTCGCCCTCGCCGCGGGCCCCGGCACGGCCTCCGGGCTCACCCTGGACGTCCCCGGCCGCCTGCTGGACCAGGAGTTCGGGCACGGCCGGGTGGTGCGCTTCGAGGAGGTCGACTTCCCCGCGACGCTCACGCACGAGCCGACCCGGCGCTTCCTGCGTGAGACGGGGCTCCCGGAGGAGGCGGTCCTCTTCCACGCCGACACGGACGTCCCGCTGCCGACGCTCAGGGAGTACGCCACCGAGGAGTGCTCGGGCGACTGCCGCCCGGAGGAACTCCCGGCCCACGCCGATCACTTGATCCGCCTCGGCCGCCTGGCCGGGGACCACAGCCTGGTGGTCGACGGCAGAACGGGCGCGGTCCTGACCTACAGCGAGCCGGATGCGAGGCTCCACCCGCTCAACACCGACGTCTCCACCCTCGCCTTCACGCTCTGGCTCCTGCACCACGAGCGCACCATCGACGAGCACCTGGGCAACGAACTGACCACAGACGCCTACGACCAGCTCGCCGCCGCCATGATCCACACCCTGTCGGCGATCGACCCCACAGGGGTTTCGCCCGGCGGGGACTGGCACTACTGGACGGAAGCCTTCCCGGACGAGGCGGGCTGGGCGCTCTGAGGCGATCCCGCGTACGGGTGGCCCGCCGACTCACCTGAATGCCCGCTGCGGCGAGAGTGGCGCGGTGTCGGCAGAGACAATCCTCTTGGCTCCGAACCCACGTCACACCACCTCGGGGAGCAGGGGAGAAGACAATGGCCGGGTCGCGCTTGCGTACCCTCGCGATCGGCGGGGCAGCCATGGCCACCGTCGCCACCGCCTGGGTGCCCGGGAATCCGACCAGGGCCCCATCGGACCGAGCCGAAAACCCGTCGGCCGCTGCGACGAAGCGGATCCTGCCATCGGCGCTCACCATCAAGACCGCCGGTCCCAGGAAGGACGGCACCGCCATCACGCCTGTGGGACACCGGGTCACACCGGCGGGTGACCAGACCCGGCTGGGTGACCTTCCGCTGAACGCGGCTCTTCACCCGGACGGACGCCATCTGCTGGTGACCAACAACGGTCCGGGTGTGCAGAGCCTGCAACTGGTCGACACCCGGACGAACAAGGTCGTCCAGACACTGTCGTATCCGTCGCCGGAGTCGCTGTACATCGGGCTGGCGTGGAGCCCGGACGGCAGGACCGCTTACGCCAGTGCCGCGGCGAACTCCAGGATCCGGGTGCTGTCGTTCGCCGATGGCCGGCTCACCGAACGTGACCCCGTCAAGCTGCCCACCAAGTCCCCCGAGGGCAGGTCCGTCACGCTCTTCCCGGCCGGCCTGGCCGTCACCCCGGACGGAGGAAGACTGGTGATCGCCGATCAGCTCGGCGACTCCGTGACGGTCGCCGACACCGTCAGCGGGCGGGTGCGGACCGTCGCCGCAGGGCATCGGCCGGTGTGGGTGACGCTCAGCAAGGACGGGCGAACGGCCTATGTCTCGGACCAGGGCGCCGACACCGTGGACGTCGTGGAGGTGGCGGGCCCGGCGCCCCGGAGGACCGGGCGGATCAAGGTGGGCCTGCATCCGAACAAGTCGGTGCTTTCCGGGTGCGGCCGGAAACTGTATGTCGCGAACGGCGACGCCGACAGCGTCAGCGTGGTGGATCTGGCGGCCAGGAGCGTGATACGCAGCTTCTCCATAGCGCCGTCAGCGCGGTCAGCGCAGGCAGGGCAGGCGGCGCCGGCCAAGAAGGTCCTCGTCGGCAGCAATCCCACAGGACTGGCCCTGGACCCTGTGCGCCAGCGGCTCTACGTCACCAGCTCCGGCAACAACAGCGTTGCGGAGCTCGATGCGACCAGCGGCAAGGTGCTGGGGCGGCTTCCCACCGGCTGGTACCCCAGTGCGGTCATCTGGCGCACCGGACGCCTGTGGATCACGAACGCCAAGGGGCTGGGGGCGGGCCCGAACAACGGTCCCGGTTTCGCGTCGACGGGCGCCGGCACACTCAGCGGGGTGGACGTGCCGGACTCCGCCGCACAACGGGATGAGTACACCCACCAGGTGGAGCGCAACAACGCCCCGGTGGCGTGGGACGGCGGCACCGTCGTGCCGCGCACGCCCGGCGCAGAGACCCCCATCAAGCATGTGATCTACATGGTCAAGGAGAACCGCAGCTACGACCAGGTGCTCGGCAGCCTGAAGAAGGGCAACGGCGACCCCGCCCTCAACCTGTTCGGGGACGAGTCGGCGCCCAACACACGCGAGCTGGCACGGCGCTTCACCACCATCGACAACTTCTATGCCGACGGCAGTGTCAGCGCCAGCGGCTGGAACTGGGCGGTCCAGGCCAACTCCAACCCCTACGTCGAGCAGATGTGGCCCGCACGCTACTCCGGCCGCAAGGGCGCCTACCCCGGCGGGAACAACGCCCAGGAGAACGCCGCACAGGCAACCGGGGACTCCTATCTCTGGCAGCGCCTCGACAAGGCCGGTGTGAGCTTTGCCAACTTCGGCTTCTACGTGACGCGTCGGGGCGACGAGGTGCACGCCGTGGATCCGGTGCTCGACGCCCGCACGGATCACGGGTTCCAGGTGGAGCTGGGCTGCCCGGATTCGGCGGGAACGTTCGTTCCGGCCAAGAAGGACTGCCTGACTCCACGGGTCGACCAGTGGCTCAAGGCCTTCCACGGGTACGAGGCCCGGGGTGACATGCCGACGGTGCAGTTCGTCCAGTTCCCCGGCGACCACACCCTGGGCACCCGGGCCGGTCAGCCCACTCCCAAGGCGATGGTGGCCGACAACGACTACGCCCTCGGCAGGCTGGTGGACGCGGTGTCCCACTCGCGGTTCTGGAAGGACACCGTCGTCCTCGTCACCGAGGACGAGGCCCAGGACGGGCCCGACCACATCGATGCCCACCGGACGCTCGCCCTGGCGATAAGCCCGTACACCCAGACGGGAAAGGTCGACTCGACCTTCTACAGCACCGCCTCCATGGTCCGGACGATAGGACTGTTCGCCGGAATCGGCCCGCTCACCCAGTTCGACGACTATTCCACGCCATTGAGTGCGTCCTTCACCGACAAGCCCGTCCACCGGGCCTATTCGGTGATCAGACCGACCTACCCGATGAGCCGCCTCAATCCCCCTCGCGCCACGCGTCGGCCGACGGGAGGCACATGACCCGCCGGCCGCCGCCGCTCCGCGGGCGCGGACCACATCAAGCCACTGGAGGCCGTGGCGGGATTCGAACCCACGTAACTCGCTTTGCAGGCGAGCCCCTCAACCACTCGGGCACACGGCCGTGTTCGTGGAATGACGGTAAGGCGCGGCCGAGGAGCCCCTCAAGGGGCATCCCGGTGCCGCAACGGGACTGCCACACGGCGTTCATGAACCGGGTGGGGGCCGCACGGTGGCGGGACCCAGCGCCCCGGCGTCCGGAGAGGGCGCTGTACGACCTGGTCATCGGCGGGGCCCGGCAGACGTCAGTGAGGTCACGGTGATCGCGGGGCCGCTGCGGCGGCTGTGACCTCGGTCCCACCCATGGGCGACCCGGGCCCGTCCGGGCGTGGCCGGGAGGGCGGCGCCGGTAGGGTGGCCCGGTTGTCATACGTAGCCGATCCGCCGACCCCAAGACATACGGAGACCGTGACTACCGCCCGCCCGTCGCCCGCCACCGCCGTCAACGCAGGACCCTCCGGGCCCGCCCCCATGTCTGCTACCGCCGCTCACTCCCACCACCTCTCGCCCGCCTTCCCGGGCCGCGCGCCCTGGGGTACCGCCAGCAAGCTGCGTGCCTGGCAGCAGGGGGCGATGGAGAAGTACATCCAGGAGCAGCCGCGCGACTTCCTCGCCGTCGCCACGCCCGGCGCCGGCAAGACCACCTTCGCCCTGACGCTCGCCTCCTGGCTGCTGCACCACCACGTCGTGCAGCAGGTGACCGTGGTCGCGCCGACCGAGCACCTGAAGAAGCAGTGGGCCGAGGCGGCCGGACGGATCGGGATCAAGCTCGATCCCGAGTACAGCGCGGGGCCCCTCGGCCGGGAGTACGACGGCGTCGCGGTCACCTACGCCGGTGTCGGCGTGCGGCCGATGCTGCACCGCAACCGGGTCGAGCAGCGCAAGACGCTCGTCATCCTCGACGAGATCCACCACGCCGGTGACTCCAAGTCGTGGGGCGAGGCCTGCCTGGAGGCGTTCGAGCCCGCCACGCGCCGGCTCGCGCTGACCGGTACGCCCTTCCGCTCCGACACCAACCCCATCCCGTTCGTGACGTACGAGGAGGACAACGCCGGCATCCGGCGCTCCGCCGCCGACTACACGTACGGGTACGGCAACGCCCTCGCCGACCACGTCGTCCGGCCGGTCATCTTCCTCTCCTACAGCGGCAACATGCGCTGGCGCACCAAGGCCGGTGACGAGATCGCCGCCCGGCTCGGCGAGCCGATGACCAAGGACGCGGTCAGCCAGGCCTGGCGTACGGCGCTCGACCCGCGCGGCGAGTGGATGCCCAGTGTGCTGCGCGCCGCCGACCAGCGGCTGACCGAGGTCCGCAAGGCCATCCCGGACGCCGGGGCCCTCGTCATCGCCTCCGACCAGGACTCCGCCCGCGCCTACGCCAAGCTCATCCGTGAGATCACGGGGACGAGGGCGACGCTCGTCCTGTCCGACGACGCCGGTGCCTCGAAGAGGATCGACGAGTTCAGCGAGAGCAACGACCGGTGGATGGTCGCGGTGCGCATGGTGTCCGAGGGCGTCGACGTGCCCCGGCTCGCGGTGGGCGTGTACGCGACGACGATCTCGACCCCGCTCTTCTTCGCGCAGGCCGTCGGCCGTTTCGTACGGTCCCGGCGGCGCGGCGAGACCGCGTCGGTGTTCCTGCCGACCGTGCCCGACCTGCTGACCTTCGCCAACGAGATGGAGAAGGAACGGGACCACGCGCTCGACAAGCCCAAGAAGGAGGGCGAGGAGGACCCGTACGCCGAATCCGAGAAGGAGATGGAGGAGGCGAACAAGCAGCAGGACGAGGACACCGGCGAGCAGGACATGCTGCCCTTCGAGGCGCTGGAGTCCGACGCCGTCTTCGACCGGGTGCTGTACGACGGCGCCGAGTTCGGCATGCAGGCGCACCCGGGGAGCGAGGAGGAGCAGGACTACCTCGGTATCCCGGGGCTCCTCGAACCCGAGCAGGTGCAGCTGCTGCTGCAGAAGCGGCAGGCCCGGCAGATCGCGCACAGCCGGAAGAAACCGGACACCGAGGCCGACCTGCTGGAGCTGCCCGCCGAACGGCGGCCGGTGGTCACGCACAAGGAGATGATGGAGCTGCGCAAGCAGCTCAACACGATGGTCAGCGCGTATGTGCACCAGAGCGGGAAGCCGCACGGTGTGATCCACACCGAGCTGCGCAGGGTGTGCGGGGGGCCGCCCAGCGCCGAGGCCACGGCGGGGCAGCTGCGGCAGCGGATCGCCAAGGTGCAGGAGTGGGCGACCCGGATGAAGTGACGCTTCGCTGTCCCGGACCCCCAGGGATTGGCGCGTGTCAGTTCCTGGGGCCTGTGCGTTTCCGGACGAATGGCGGCAGGCCGGATCTGGGCTTGACCGGATTCTGGACTGAGACTTCCGCTCAGCGAACCTGCTTCGCTACTGTCCCGCTACGCACACGCCCCGTGGCAGCGCCGCCGCGGAGCGCAGCCGTGAAGCGACTTGGCCCGGAGCCGCCGGACCGTTCTGCCGATCGGCGGCCTCTGAAGCGCGTCGCCGACGGGACTCGGTGACGCATCCGCCGCTCAGGGGACCGCCGGCCTCACCACCAAAGGAGTGGGCGTCGTGACCGCGGAGACCTCTCAGACGCTCGACCGGGGACTGCGCGTCCTCAAGCTGCTGGCCGACACCGACCACGGGCTGACCGTCACCGAACTGTCCACGAAACTGGGCGTGAACCGTACCGTGGTGTACCGGTTGCTCGCCACGCTGGAACAACACGCGCTCGTACGGCGTGACCTGGGCGGCCGGGCCCGGGTGGGGCTCGGGGTGCTGCGGCTCGGCCGGCAGGTGCACCCGCTGGTGCGGGAGGCCGCGCTGCCCGCGCTGCGGGCGCTGGCGGAGGACATAGGCGCGACGGCGCACCTGACACTGGTGGACGGGACGGAGGCGCTGGCCGTCGCCGTGGTCGAACCGACCTGGACCGACTACCACGTGGCGTACCGGGCCGGCTTCCGGCATCCGCTGGACCGGGGGGCGGCGGGCAGGGCGATCCTGTCGGCTCGGCAGTCGCCGTCCGTGGACCCCGGGTACACCCTCACCCATGGTGAGCTGGAGGCCGGGGCGAGCGGGGCCGCGGCGCCGCTGGTCGGGGTCACGGGGGTCGAGGGCAGTGTGGGTGTCGTGATGCTGGCGGACTCCGTGCCGGAGCGGGTCGGACCGAGGGTGGTGGAGGCGGCGCGGGAGGTCGCCGAGGCCCTGCGCTGACGTCGGCCGCGCGGTGCGTGCCGCCCGAGCGGCACGCCCGTCCACAGCTGCGGAAGCGAGCGGAACCGCAGCCCCCGAGGGGCGCGGCGAGCACCACGACGGACCCGCACCCGGCACACCCGCCGCCCCTCCTTTGCCCATCCGGCCAACCGGCCATCCGTACCTTTGGCCGATCCGCACACCCCGCCCGCCTGCGCCCTCCGCATCATCAAGGGCCATACAGCCCCGAGGCGGAGGGAACAGCGCGGTGGACACAGTGGACACCCGGCCGCAGGCCACAGCACCAGGAACGAGCACACGCAGCCTCACCCGGCGGCAGCCGGTGCATCGCCTCGTCGGCGAAGCCGCCGGCAGCCCGCTCAGGCGGACCATGGGCGTGGCCCAGCTGACACTGCTCAGCGTGGGGGCCACCCTCGGCACGGGGATCTTCGTGGTGCTGGGCCAGGCCGTCCCCGAGGCCGGGCCCGCCGTCGTCGTCTCCTTCGTGCTGGCCGGCGTCACCGCCCTGTTCTCGGCGCTGTCGTACGCCGAGCTGGCCGGCATGATCCCCGGCTCGGGATCCTCCTACAGCTACGCCTACGCCACCCTCGGCGAGCTGGTCGCCTGGGTGTGCGGATGGTGCCTGATCCTGGAGTACGGGGTCTCCGTGGCGGCCGTCGCCGTGGGATGGGGGCAGTACGTCAACGAGCTGCTGGAGCTCACCTTCGGTATCTCCCTCCCCGACTCGCTCAGCGCGCCGCCCGGCGCCGGAGGCACCCTCAACGTCCCCGCCGCCCTCATCGTCGTACTCGCCATGGCCGTCCTGCTGCGCGGCGCCAAGGAGAGCGCCGTCGCCAACACCGTCATGGTCGCCGTCAAGATCGCCGCCCTCGTCCTCTTCTGCGCCGTCGCCTTCACCGCCTTCCGTGCCGGGAACTTCCACCCCCTCTTCCCGCTCGGCGCCGCCGGCATGAGCGCCGGAGCGGCCTCGCTCTTCTTCTCCTACATCGGGTTCGACGCCGCCTCCACCGCGGGCGAAGAGGCACGCGACCCGCAGAGGGACCTGCCGCGCGCGATCATCTGGTCGCTCGTCCTCGTCACCGCCCTGTACGTGCTCGTCGCCGTCGCCGCGCTCGGCGCCATGCCGTGGAAGCAGTTCGCGGGGACCGAGGCCACGCTCAGCGAGGTGCTCGTACGGTCCGTCGGCGGCGGGAACCTGTGGCCGGTCCTGCTGTCCGTCGGCGCGGTCGTCGCCACCACCAGCGTGGTGCTCACCGTGCAGTACGGGCAGATCCGCATCCTGTTCGCCATGGCCCGGGACGGGCTCGTGCCGCCCCTGTTCGCCAAGGTGCATCCCCGTACCGGCGTGCCCCGCGCCAACACCGTGATCGTGTCCGGCTTCATCGCCGTCCTCGCGGCCCTCGTCCCGCTCGGCAGCCTCGCCGACGCCACCAGCATCGGTACCCTCTTCGCGTTCATGCTGGTCAACCTGGCGGTCGTGCTGCTGCGCCGGCGCAGCCCCGACACCCCGCGCTCCTTCCGGGTGCCGTTCGCGCCCCTCACGCCCCTGCTCGGGGTCGGCTTCTGCGTCTACATGCTCGGCAGCCTGGGCGCCGACACCTGGATCGCGTTCGGCGCCTGGATGGCGGCCGGACTCGTCGTCTACGGCCTCTACGGCGTCCGTCACTCCAAGCTCAACCGCGCCGTCCAGGAAGATCCCGCATGACCCGCCTCGACCTCACCGCCGACGTCGTCACCCTCACCCGCGCCCTCGTCGACCTGCCCTCCGAGAGCGGACGGGAGGGCGCCATCGCCGACGCCGTCCACGCCGCCCTGCGCGGCCTGCCCCATCTCACCGTCGACCGGGTCGGCGACTCCGTCGTCGCCCGCACCGGCCTCGGCCGCCCCGAACGCGCCCTGATCGCCGGGCACCTGGACACCGTCCCGGCCGCCGGGAACCTGCCCTCCCGGCTCGCCGACGGCCGTGTGCACGGGCTCGGGGCCTGCGACATGAAGGGCGGCGTGGCCGTCGCCCTGCGGCTGGCCGCCACCCTTCCCGCGCCCGTCCGCGACCTCACCTTCGTCCTCTACGCGTGCGAGGAGGTCGAAAGCGAACGCAACGGGCTCGCCCGCATCGGTGCCGAGCGGCCGGAGCTGCTCGCCGACGCCGGCCTGGCGATCCTCATGGAGCCCTCCGACGCGAGGGTCGAGGCCGGCTGCCAGGGGATCCTCACCGCCGACATCGTGGTCAGGGGTGCCCGCGCCCACACCGCCCGCGCCTGGCAGGGCGTGAACGCCGCGCACAAGGCCGGCGAGGTCCTCCGGCGGCTCGACGCGCACCGGCCGCGGCGGGTCGTGATCGACGGGCTGGAGTACCGGGAGGGGCTCGGCGCCGTCGCCGTACGGGCCGGGGTCGCCGGGAACGTCGTACCCGACGAGTGTGTCGTCACCGTCAACTGCCGCTTCGCACCCAGCCGTTCGGCGGACGAGGCGGAGGCGTACGTGCGCCGGCTCTTCCCGGAGTACGAGGTGCGCGTCACCGAGGTCGTCGCGGGCGCCCTGCCGCATCTGGACCGGGTCGGCGACCTCGTCGCCGCGCTCGGCGCCGAGCCGAGGCCGAAGCTCGGCTGGACGGACGTCGCCCGGTTCGCCGCGCTGGGCGTGCCCGCGCTCAACTTCGGCCCCGGGGACCCGTCCCTCGCCCACACGGCGGGGGAGTACGTCCCCGTCGAGCACCTGCACACCTGCGAGGACCGGCTCAGGGCGTGGCTGCGCTGAGCCCGCCCAGCGCCCGCAACTGCAGCCACAGCACCAGCCGCTCGTCGGGGTCGTCCAGATCGACCCCGGCGTGCTGCTGGAGCTGTCTGAGGCGGTAGCGGCAGGTGTTGGGGTGCACGGCGAGGAGTCTCGCCGCGCCCGCCATGTCGCAGCCCGCGTCGAACCAGCACACCAGCGTGCGCGCGTACTCGGTGCCGTGCCCGGCGTCGTACGCCAGCACCCGCTGCCACGCGCCCGCGCTCAACTCCCGCCGCTCGCCCATCACTTCGGCCAGCCGCAGCAGGACCACCCGGGCCCGGACCTCGTCCACCGTGGCCACCGGCAGCTGCGCGTCCAGCACCCGCAGCACCAGATCCGCGTCCGCCCGCGAGTGAGCGAGCCCCTCCGCGTCCGGTACGACCTCGCCGAGCGCCGCCCGCACCGGCACCCGCAGCGCCTGCCCGGCCCGCGCCACGATGTCCTCGGCGAGCCGCCTGTGCCGCTCTCCGGGACCGGGCAGCACCGCGTACACCACCCCGTCCACCAGCACACCCGCGTGCCGCCCGTAGCGCGCCTCGCACTGCAGCCGTACGACGTCCAGCAGACGCGACGCCGTGCGCTCGGTGTCCGGGACGCTCCCGGCGGAGTCCGGCCCCAGGACGAAGGCCGCCACCCGGGCCGGACCGGCGACACCCAGTCGTTCGGCGGCCGTCGCCGCGTCCGCCGCCGTCCCGTCCAGCAGCCGGCGCAGCAGCTCGCCGCCCCGGTGCCGGGCCAGCTCCCGGGCCGCGCGCGCCCGCAGCAGGAGCAGGGCGGCCGTCGAGGCGCCCTGGGCGAGGGTGTCCTCGGCATCCGGGGCGAGGGCGCCGCCGTCGACCACCCACACCGAACCGAGGGTCTCCCCGCCGGCCCGCACCGGCATCGCCAGCCGGGGCAGGCCGCCGTCGGCCAGTGCGGGCAGCCTGAGGGGGCGGTCGGCGGCGAACAGCCGCCGGTACTGCTCGGTGTTCTCCGTGCTGTCGGTCGGGACCTGACGGCCCAGGATGCCCTGCCGGCGGTCCTCGTCGATCGGCTGGCCGGGGACGGTGGAGTAGGCGAGGATCCGCTGCCGGGGGTCCTCGACGGCGGTGGCCCCGCCGGTCGCCGTCGCGATCGCGTCGGCCAGCGCGAACAGGTCGCCGAGCCCGCTGTCCGGGGCTACGGCGGTGGGCCGGGCGGCGATGGCCGAGGCCAGCAGCAGATGCACGTGGTGCCAGGCGGCGTCCTCGGCGACGGACAGCAGCGCCACGCCGTGCGCCTGCGCCTCCGCGACCGGTCCGTCCGCGCCGCGCACCACCACACCGGTCAGGCCGGCCTCCGCCGCCGCCCGCAGCAGCGGGCCCGCCCGGTCCGCCGGCACGCCGACCGCCAGCAGCAGCGCGCCGGGCAGCCGGGGGAGCGGGGTGCGGCCGTCGTAGAGCACCGCCTCCGTGACCGGCACGGCCTGCCCGGCGGGCGCGGTGTGCAGACGCAGGGCGGGGCCGCCGACGACGTCCAGGAGATCGCCCAGGGTGCAGACGTCCATGAGAAGCCCCCGGCAGGCTGTTGGCGGATGGTGAAACGAACGTACGCATCCCTTGGCCGCTCGCACAACACATGCGCGGCCGGCTCCTTCGAGACTCGTGCCATGACAGCAGGAGTCACCATCCGCACCGTCCAGGACGTCGCCCGCCTCGCGGCCGTGGCCGACTACTTCAGCGACGTCTGGCGGACACCCCGCACCGCACCGCCCTACCCGGCCGAGGTCCTGCACAGCCTGGTGCACGCCGGCGGCGCGGTCCACGCCGCCCACGACGGGCAGCGGCTCGCCGGTGCGTCCGTCGCCGTCCTCGGCCCCGAGCGCAGCACCTACTCGCTGGTGGCCGCCGCCGACCGGGGACTCGGGCACGCCGTGAAGCTGGCCCAGCGCGACTGGGCGGCCGGTCTCGGGGCGCGCACCATGCGCTGGACCTTCGACCCGCTGGTCGGCCGCAACGCCCGCTTCAACCTGGTCAAGCTGGGTGCCGTCGGCACGGAGTACCTGGTCGACTTCTACGGCCCGATGACCGACGGAGTGAACGACGGCGACGAGAGCGACCGGCTGACGGTGACCTGGGATCTGGCGGTGCCCGGTGCCCCGTACCAGGTGGGGGCCCACGGCCCGGTCGTCCGAAGGGCCCCCGACGGCGACCCCCTCGTCCGCCGGGACCCCGCCGGCCGGCACGTGTGGTGCCGGGTTCCGGACGACATCGTGAAGCTGCGCGCCGCCGACCCGGCACTGGCGCTGCGCTGGCGGCACGCGGTGCGTGACGTGTTCCTGGACGCCTTCACGGAGGGGTTCCTGGCCACCGGCATGTCCCGCGACGGCTGGTACACCCTCACCCGCAAGGAGACGGCGGCATGAAGCTGGAACGCGTCGAGATCGTGCACGTGGCGATCCCGCTGGTCACGCCCTTCCGCACGTCCTTCGGGACGATGACGACGAAGGACACCTTCCTCCTGCGGGCCGTCACGGACACCGCCGAGGGCTGGTCCGAGTTCGCCGCCGACCCCGAACCGCTGTACTGCCCGGAGTTCGTCGCCGGTGCCGAGATCGTGCTGCGCGACTTCCTGATCCCGCGCGTGGCCGCCCTCCCGCACCTCACCACCGCCGCGCTCGCCCCCGCCCTGGCGAAGATCAAGGGCCACGAGCTGGCGAAGGCCGCTCTGGAGACGGCGCTCCTGGACGCGGAGCTGCGGTCGTACGGGATGCCGCTGGCGACCTACCTCGGGGCGGTACGGGACCGGGTGCCCGCCGGGGTCTCCGTCGGCATCAAGAACTCGGTCCCGGAGCTGCTGGACGACGTCGAGCGCTACCTCGCCGAGGGCTACGTCCGTATCAAGCTGAAGATAGAGCCCGGCTGGGACGTCGAGCCGGTCCGCGCGGTCCGCGACCGCTTCGGCGACGCCCTCCCCGTCCAGGTCGACGCCAACACCGCGTACACCCTCGCGGACGCCGAGCATCTGCGGCGGCTGGACGAGTTCGAGCTGCTGCTGATCGAGGAGCCGCTGGAGGAGAACAACCTGCACGCCCACGCCCGGCTGCAGCAGCGGCTGCGGACGCCGGTCTGCCTGGACGAGTCCCTGCACGGCGCGCGTGACACCGCCTCCGCGATCGCACTGGACGCCTGCCGGGTGGTGAACGTCAAGCCCGCCCGGGTCGGCGGCTATCCCGAGGCCCGCAGGGTCCACGACGTGGCGCACGCGCACGGGGTCCCGGTGTGGTGCGGCGGCATGCTGGAGACGGGCATCGGCCGTGCCCCGAACCTGGCCCTGGCCGCCCTCCCCGGCTTCACCCTCCCCGGGGACACCTCCGCCTCCTCCCGTTACTTCGCCGAGGACATCACCGAGCCGTTCGTCCTTCAGGACGGCCACCTCCCGGTGCCGGCCACCCCCGGGATCGGCGTCGCGCCCCTCCCGGAGGTGCTGCGCCGCCGCACCGTGGAGCGGCGGGACCTGTACGCGGTATAGCGGCGGACCCGTACGCGGCACCAGGCACGGGCGGTGGTCGCGTTAGATTGATCCCGTGCTCTCTCGTCTCACGCGTTCCCAGGCCGTAGCCGTCTGCGCGCTGCCCCTCGTGGCCCTGCTGGCCACGGCGGCGTTCGCGCCGCTGCCGTTCTCGGTGGCGCAGCCGGGGATGACGGCGAACGTGCTCGGCAAGAACAAGGGCACGGAGGTGATCACCGTCTCCGGCGCACCGGTCCGCAGGACCGGCGGGCAGCTGCGGATGGTGACGATCGTGGCGACCGGCCCCGACACCGTCGTGACCCTCGGTGACGTGGTCGGGAACTGGTTCCGCTCCGACCGGGCCGTGATGCCGCACGACGCCGTCTACCCGAGCGGGGACACGGTCAAGGAGATCGAGAAGCACAACGAGGCGCAGATGCGGCAGTCGCAGGACGCGGCGACCGCGGCGGCACTGAAGTACCTCGGGCTGAGCGCCGACAAGGTCAAGGTCACGCTGAGGCTCGCCGACGTGGGCGGTCCGAGCGCGGGACTGCTGTTCACCCTGGGGATCATCGACAAGCTGGACGGCGACGGCAGCGGCGGCGACCTCACGGGTGGCCGCACCGTCGCCGGTACGGGCACGATCGACGCCGCCGGCAAGGTCGGCGCGGTCGGCGGGGTGGCCCTGAAGATGCAGGCCGCCCGGCGGGACGGGGCGACCGTCTTCCTGGTGCCGAAGGACGAGTGCGCCGACGCCAAGGCGGAACTGCCCAAGGGCCTCAGGCTGGTCCCGGTCACCACGCTGAAGGGCGCGGTGACCTCCCTGGTGTCCCTGGCGAAGGCCAAGGGCTCGGTCCCGAGCTGCTAGGCCCTGTCCCGGCCCTCCGCCGCGGCCTGTTCCACCAGGGGGATGATCCGCAGCGGGACGGGGTTCTCCATGACGATCGTCGTGGAGGCGCGGACGATGCCCTCGAAGCCGACGACCCGGTCGATCACCCGTTGCAGATCGGCGTTCGAGCGGGCCACCAGCCGGCACAGCATGTCCCCGCTGCCCGTGGTCGTCAGCAGTTCCAGCACCTCCGGCACGGTCGCCAGGTGCGCGCGCACATCGGGCCCCTGGCCCTGCCGGATCTGCAGTGTGGCGAAGGCCGTCACCGGGTAGCCGAGGGCCGCCGGGTCCACCTGCGGACCGAATCCCCGGACGACCCCGTTCGACTGGAGCCGGTCGAGGCGGGCCTGCACGGTCCCGCGGGCGACCCCCAGCCGCCGGGACATCTCCAGCACGCCGATGCGCGGCTCCCGGGCGAGGAGCACGATGATCCGCCCGTCCAGATGATCGATCGCCACGGCACCCCCAGGGATGGTCATCCTGCACAGAAAGTCCGCCGACACGGCCGTACCGCTGAACAGATTGCCCAGCGAATACGCCAACTATTGCGCACCTTGCAGAGCGGGGCCACCCTTCCCGCATGACGCAGACCACACACCACACCCCCGACACCGCACGGCAGGCCGACCCCTTCCCGGTCAAGGGAATGGACGCGGTCGTCTTCGCCGTGGGCAACGCCAAGCAGGCGGCGCACTACTACTCCACCGCCTTCGGCATGCAGCTGGTCGCGTACTCCGGACCGGAGAACGGCAGCCGCGAGACCGCCAGTTACGTGCTCGAGAACGGCTCCGCCCGCTTCGTGTTCACCTCGGTGATCAAGCCGGGCACCGACTGGGGCCGCTTCCTCGCCCGGCACGTGGCGGAGCACGGCGACGGCGTCATCGACCTCGCCATCGAGGTCCCGGACGCCCGCGCCGCGTACGCCTACGCGATCGAGCACGGCGCGAAGAGCGTCGCCGAGCCGTACGAGATGAAGGACGAGCACGGCACCGTCGTCCTCGCCGCCATCGCCACCTACGGCGAGACCCGCCACACCCTGGTGGACCGCTCCGGCTACGACGGCCCCTACCTGCCCGGTTACGTCGCCGCCAAGCCGATGGTCGAACCGCCCGCCAAGCGCACCTTCCAAGCCATCGACCACTGCGTGGGCAACGTCGAACTCGGCAGGATGAACGAGTGGGTGGGCTTCTACAACAAGGTCATGGGCTTCACGAACATGAAGGAGTTCGTGGGCGACGACATCGCCACCGAGTACAGCGCGCTGATGTCGAAGGTCGTCGCGGACGGCACCCTGAAGGTGAAGTTCCCGATCAACGAGCCCGCGATCGCCAAGAAGAAGTCCCAGATCGACGAGTACCTGGAGTTCTACGGCGGCGCCGGCGTCCAGCACATCGCGCTGAACACCAACGACATCGTGCAGACGGTCCGCACCATGCGCGCGGCCGGCGTCGAGTTCCTCGACACCCCCGACTCCTACTACGACACCCTCGGCGAGTGGGTCGGCGACACCCGCGTCCCCATCGACACCCTGCGCGAGCTGAAGATCCTCGCCGACCGCGACGAGGACGGCTACCTGCTGCAGATCTTCACCAAGCCGATCCAGGACCGGCCGACCGTCTTCTTCGAGATCATCGAACGGCACGGCTCGATGGGCTTCGGCAAGGGCAATTTCAAGGCCCTGTTCGAGGCGATCGAACGCGAGCAGGCCAAGCGGGGCAACCTGTAACGGCAGGGCCTGCGAACGGCGGTCCCTAGGCGCTGGGCGGCGGCTCGTCCGGTACGTCGCCCAGCGCCCGCAGCGCCTCCTGCGCCACCGGTACCCGCAGCGGGGAGAAGTACGGGTTGAACCGCAGCGCCTCCTGCAGGTGCCGGCGGGCGAGAGCCCGCTCGTCCAGCTCCAGCTCGATCAGGCCCCGGTGGAAGGCGTACAGGGCGCTGCGCACCCCGCCGCCCTTCGTCGGGTCCGTCGCGGTGGTGGCGTAGGTCAGCGCCTCCTCGTCGTCGCCCGCCTCGTGCAGCGCCCAGCCGAGCGCGTCGGCCACCTCGATCCCCGGCTGGCGCTCCCACTCCTGCTGCAACCGCTCCACGGCCTCCTGCGGGTCCCCGTGGTCCGCCTCGAACTGCCCGATCAGCAGCTCCTCGTCGACCCCGGCCGCCATCTGGCGCCGCACCAGCTCCTTCACCCGGTCGTACTGCTCCCGGGCCTGCGCCCCCATACCGTGCGCCTCGTACAGCTCGCCCAGCTCACAGGCGCCCTGCGGACTCGGATGCCGGGCGAGCGCCGTCCGGTACGCCGCGTACGCCTCGGTGGTGCGGCCCAGCGCCGCCAGCACCCGGCCCCGCCCGGTCAGCCCCGGCCCCTGGTCGGGATCGAGGCGTACGGCCGCCTCGAAGTGCCGCAGCGCGTCCGGCAGGTCCCCGCGCTCCCAGGCCAGCTGCCCGAGCCCGGTCAGATAGGCGGCCTGCTCGGCCGGGGCGCCGGCGGCGGACGCCGCGTCGGTCAGCTGGGCCACCGCGTCCTCGCGCCACCCCCGGTCCCGGTACACCGCCGAGGCCCGCGCCATCACCGCGGGCCGGGCCGCCGCGCCGGTGCGCAGCCCCAGCAGCTTGTCGAGCGTCGCGCGGGCGTTCTTGTAGTCGCCGAGCCCGGTGTAGGCGTCGATCAGCGGCGGGTACGCCGTCCACCGTTTCGGCGCCGCCCTCAGAGCCTGCTCGCCGTACCGTTTCGCCGCCGGAAAGTCCCGGCGCGCCAGCGCAAGCGCGGTCAGCCCGTCCAGCGCCTCGGTGTTCCGCGCCCCCCGCACCCGCAGGGACGTCTGCAGCGCCTGCTCGGCCCGCGGGTAGTCCGCCGGGTCGGCCGTCCGGCGCGCCCGCGCCACATACGCGGACCCCAGCACGGCCCACGCCCGCGCGTCCCGGGGCTGCGCCCGCACCCGCTGCTCCTGCTGCCCGATCAGCGCCCCCAGCTGCGGCAGCGCGGCCGGCAGCCCCGAGGTCACCGCCGTCAGTGCCCGCGCCGCCCGCGCCTGGGCCTCGGGACCGGCGGCGGGCGGCCGGCCCGCCCCGTGCGGGCGCTCCTCGGGCAGCAGCGTCAGCACCGCCCCCACGGCGACCCCGCCCGCCAGCGCGGTGACCAGCACCCGGCGCCGCCACCGCCGGGAGCGGCGCGGCGGCGGCTCCCCCGGCAGGGACGCACCCGGCACACACACTCGGTTGTCCATGGCGCTCACTGTGCGTCAATACGACGATCACATCCGAGTGGACCAACCGGAGGGCGGCCGGGGTTCACACCGATGGCCGTGGGTGCGACCCTTTGATCATGAGCCGTATCGAAGCGCGTCACGATGAGGACACCGTGGCAACCAGCGACCTCACCGACCGGCTCCTGGCCGGCCTGCCCCCCGAAGCCGTCCTGACCGACCCCGACGTCACCGCCTCCTACGCCAACGACATGGCGAGCTTCTGCCCGGCCGGAGCCCCGGCCGTCGTCGTGCTGCCGCGCACCGTCGAGCAGGTCCAGCACGTCATGCGCACCGCCACCGAGCTGCGCGTCCCGGTGGTCCCGCAGGGCGCCCGCTCCGGCCTGTCCGGTGCGGCCAACGCCACCGACGGCTGCATCGTGCTGTCCCTCACCCGGATGGACCGCATCCTGGAGATCAGCCCCGTCGACCGGATCGCCGTCGTCGAGCCGGGAGTGATCAACGCGGCCCTGTCCCGCGCGGTCGAGGACCTCGGCCTGTACTACCCGCCGGACCCCTCCAGCTGGGAGATGTGCACCATCGGCGGCAACATCGGCACGGGCTCGGGCGGCCTGTGCTGCGTCAAGTACGGCGTCACCGCCGAGTACGTCCTCGGCCTGGACGTCGTCCTCGCCGACGGCCGCCTGCTGACCACGGGCCGCCGTACGGCGAAGGGAGTGGCGGGGTACGACCTCACCCGCCTGTTCGTCGGCTCCGAGGGCTCGCTCGGCATCGTCGTCCGCGCCGTCCTCGCCCTGCGGCCCAAGCCGCCGCAGCAACTGGTACTGGCCGCCGAGTTCCCCTCCGCGGCCGCCGCGTGCGACGCCGTCTGCCGGATCATGGAGGGCGGTCACGTGCCCTCCCTCCTCGAACTGATGGACCGTACGACCGTCAAGGCCGTCAACGACCTCGCCCACATGGGCCTCCCGGAGACCACCGAGGCGCTGCTGCTGGCCGCCTTCGACACCCCGCGCCCCGCCGCCGACCTCGCCGCCGTCGGCGCGCTGTGCGAGGCCGCGGGCGCCACCGGGGTCGTGCCCGCCGAGGACGCGGCCGAGTCCGAGCTGCTGCTGCAGGCCCGGCGGCTCTCGCTGACCGCGCTGGAGGCGGTCAAGGGCACGACGATGATCGACGACGTGTGCGTGCCCCGCTCGCGGCTCGGCGCGATGCTCGAGGGCGTCGAGCGGATCGCCGCCAAGTACGACCTGACCATCGGCGTCTGCGCACACGCCGGCGACGGCAACACCCACCCGACCGTCTGCTTCGACGCCCAGGACGCCGACGAGTCCCGCCGGGCCCGCGAGTCCTTCGACGAGATCATGGCCCTCGGCCTGGAGCTGGGCGGGACCATCACCGGCGAACACGGTGTCGGCGTGCTGAAGAAGGAGTGGCTGGCCCGGGAGATCGGCCCGGTCGGGATCGAGATGCAGCGCGCCGTGAAGCACGCCTTCGACCCGCTGGGCATCCTCAACCCGGGCAAGGTCCTGTGACCCCGCCGCCGTACGGCCCGTACGGCGGCTCACTGGGCGAGCAGCTGGTCGAGCGCGTCGTCGATGCCCAGCTGCCCGCCCTCCGTCCCCGGCGGCACCGCCGTCAGCGTCCGCTCCAGCCAGGCCGACACCTGCGGGACCGGTGCCTCCAGCAGCGCGTCCCCGTCCGGCGAGCTGAGCGCCATCAGCACGACACTGCGTCCGTCGACCTTCGCCGGCCACACCCGCACGTCCCCCTGCCCGCACGGCCGGAACACCCCTTCCACCAGCAGATCGCGGGCGAAGGTCCAGTTGACGGGGCAGTCGGAGTTGATGTGGAAGGCGATGCGGACGGCGTACGGATCCTCGGAGCGGTAGCCCAGCCGGGCCGGCACCGGGATGCTGCGCTCCGGCGACAGGATGAGCCTCAGCTCCAGCTCCCGCTCCACCACGATGTGCTCCATGACCTGCGTTCCTTTCCTCGTCTGCGCCTTTCGGGACCGCTCGGAACGGGCCCGTGCCAGGGGAGAGAGGGCTGGGGCCGGGCCATTACGCGGGTACGGGGAAAATTTTTTCGCGGACCTGTGGGAGTCCGGTACGGCGTTGCCCGGAAAGGAGTGGGTCCGGCGGGACTGGCGCTGAGGGCTGCCCCGGTCTGATAGATGTGGAGGCCCCCATCCCACCCCCGAGCAGATACGGGACGAAGGACATGAGCGCCCCAACCCCGGCCCCAGGTGACGACAGGCCCCGCGAGGGCTACTACCCGGACCCGTCCATCCCCGGATACGTCCGGTACTGGAACGGCGCCTCCTGGGTGCCCGGCACCAGCCGGCCGGCGCCGAAGGACGGCGAACCGCTCGCCCCGCCGCCCGGCGTCCGCGCCGCGCCCGCGGCGGTGGAGGAGACGGGCCCGCACTTCTTCGACGAGGACCCGGAGCCGACGCCCACCGGGCAGGACGGGGCCGGCGCATGGGCGGCCGACGGCCGCGGCGGCACGGGCCGTGCCGGGTACGCCGAACAGGACACGGCGGGGCGGCCGGGCGCGGGCGGCCGGGCTGCCGGGCAGCCCGCTGCCGGTGGCGCCGGCCGGTCCGCGGGGCCGTTCGGTTCCGCGGGGGACGGCGACGGGCGTACCGCCTGGGGTACCGACCCGCGGGTGCCCGCGGAGGGCTCGGCCGGGCCGGCCGGCCCGGCCGGCCGCCCCGACGGCACGGCCTCGGTCCCGTCGGGGGAGGGCGACGGCCAGGACCCCGGCGGCACCTTCATCTTCCGCCGGCCGGTCCCGGGGCCCGCGGCCGTCAGGGACGACGGCACGATGACGTTCCGTCCGGTACCCGGTCAGGGCCGGCGGGGCGCGCAGCCCGCCTCCGGCCCGGAGGCCGGCGCGGGCTCCGGCTTCGGCCCGCACGGCGCGGCCCAGGGCCCCGGCTTCGGCGCGCCCGCGTCCGGCTCGGGAGCGGCGGCCGCCGACGGGTCCGGTGCGGGGCCGGCGGGCTCCGGGGCGGGTGCGGCGGGTTCCTCCGCGGCGCCCGGTGGCTTCGGCCCGCACGTTCCGGCGCAGGGCGCGGGCTTCGGCGCTCCCGGCTCCCCCTCCGCCCCGGCCTCCGGTGCCGAGGCCGGGCCTGGTTCCGGCTTCGGCGCACCGGGTCCGGCCCAGCCGGGCCAGGGCCCCGGCAGCGGCGGGCAGGCCGCCGGCTCCGGCGCGGTGCCCGGCGGATCCGCAGCGGCGGGTTCGGGCGTGGGGCCGGGAGCGGCCGGTACGCCCGGTGTCTCCGGCGGCTTCGGCCCGCAGGGCCCCGTCGGCGCGCCCACCCCGCCCTCCGCCGCGTCCTCCCCGAACCCCGCCTCCCCGGCCGCAGGCCCCGGCTTCGGGGCCGGCAAGGCCGCCGCCGCCCGCGCCGCCACGCAGGCACCGCAGGCCCAGCCTGCCCAGGCGGCCGTGGCGTCCTCGGTGCCGGCGCAGGGCGGCACCCCGGCCACCCCGCTGACCAGCGGGCCCGGTGGCGGTCAGGCGTCCTGGGCCCAGCAGGTGCACCAGCTGGCCGGTGGCGGTGACGAGCAGCCGGTGGCGCCGTGGAAGCCGCCGGTGGAGGACCCCTTCCAGGCGGCCGCGCGCCGCCAGGCCGCCGCCCGCCCCGCCGGACTCGGCAAGCGGTTCGCCGCCCGGCTGATCGACGGCCTGGTGCTGGGCGCGGTGACGGCCGCCGCTGCCGTGCCGCTCGGCATCCAGGCCGCCGACCACGTCCAGGAGAAGATCGACGCGGCCAGGCTGTCCGGCCACGAGGTCACCGTCTGGCTGCTCGACGGCACGACCGCCACCAGCCTCGGCATCGTCCTCGCCGTCCTGCTGCTCTTCGGTGTCGTCTACGAGGTGCTGCCGACCGCCAAGTGGGGCCGCACCCTCGGCAAGAAGCTGCTGGGCATCGAGGTGCGGGACATCGAGGCGCACGAGCCCCCGGCCTTCGGCCGGGCACTGCGCCGCTGGCTGGTCTACAGCGTGCCCGGGCTCCTCGGGATCGGGATCGTGGGCGTGCTGTGGTGCCTGTTCGACCGGCCCTGGCACCAGTGCTGGCACGACAAGGCGGCCCACACCTTCGTCGCCGGCTGACGGAACGGCGCCGGTGGCCGGCCGCGCCTCCCCCGTACGGCCGCCCGCCGGATGCGAAATGGGCGCTTTCGCGGTCCACTCGGGCCATGAGCAGCGAACCGCCCCCCGACTCCGGAGAGCAGCCCCCCGAGGACGACCCGTTCAGGAAGCGGCCCCCGTCGGACCAGGGGCAGGGGCCGGGCTCGCCGTACGGCGGCGCCCAGCAGCCCCCGCCACCGGGCGGCGGCGGGCAGCCCCCGGGCGGCGGCCAGCCGCCCCCGTACGGAAGCGGCGAGCCCCCGCCCCCGTACGGCAGCCAGCCGCCGCCCCCGTACGACGGTGCCCAGCCCCCTCCCTACGGCGGTGGCCCCCATGGGGGTTACGGGGCCGGCGGTTACCCCGCCGACCCGCTGGCCGGTATGCCCCCGCTCGCCGACAGCGGCAGGCGGACGCTGGCGCGGATCATCGACATGATCCTCGTGGGGATCGTCTTCTGGCTGCTGACCTGGGCGTTCGGTGTGCGTGAGTACCAGGTCAACGACGATCACATCGAGGTCGGCCGGTCCGTCGCGCAGTCCGTCGTCGCGGCCGTCCTGTACATCGCCTACGACACGTTCATGATGACCAAGTACGGCCAGACCCTCGGCAAGCAGTGGCTGGGCATGCGGGTGGCGAACCTGGACGACGGCGCCACCCCTTCGGTGCAGACCAACCTGATCCGCGCCCTGGTCCTGTGGCTGCCGTTCGCCTTCTGCTGCGCCTGTGTCTGGACGGCGATCTCCGGCGGCTGGAGCTTCTTCGACAAACCGTACAAACAGGGCCTGCACGACAAGGCGGCCAAGACGGTGGTGGTCAGCACCCGTTGAGCGATGTGTGAGGGGTGGCCGGAGATGTTATGGGCGGCCATGCGAAAGCGGCGGGCCCGTGGGAACACGGGCCCGCCGCTTTCGTGTGCGCCGCCGTTCACAGTGCTGTGGACACCGGCTGTTCCTGGGGTGCGGGCTCGGTGGATCCGGCCGCCGTCTCGGCCGTACGGACCGGCGGCAGGGGTACCGTCATCGCCACGAGCAGTCCGAGGGCCAGCGCCGCGAGGGCGATGACGGTGATCCCGAGGCCCGAACCCGTCTGGGACAGCAGCAGCATGGCGAGCGTCGAGAAGACCACGGTGCAGGAGCCGTATATGAGCTGTGCGGCAGTCGGACGAGGCATGGCAATCGTGTCCTAGGAAGACTTCGGGGGCTGAGGCGTGCCGTTCGACTCTCTTCGCGTGCATGCCCGAACGGGGTGCCTGGTAAGCGTGACCTAACCCACGGTACGGGGTGCACGGGGGGCGCACGGAGTCATGGGGTGGAGGCATAGGCCGCGAGCAGGTTCGTAAAGCGGACACCGCATCCGCATAGTGCACTTGGCCTGCACAAGTCAAGGACTGTCTTTTCTTCTAAACCTCTAGTCAAATTACGGCACTTGATTACACGCGTTGATCTTGCGCGCACGGATCCCTCCATGACCAGGAACCCCCTGTCCGTGTGCGCGGCGCGGGGGAGGAACTCAAGTGACCAGCAGATCCTGGACGTTCAGAGCTGTCGCGATCGGGGTGACGCTCGCGGCGGCCTCCGCCACGTTCGCCACCTTCGCCGTCGCGGAGGCGAGCACCCAGGCCCGGTCCGCTGCCGCCAACCGGCACGACCCGGCCCCGGTGCACCAGCGGGCACACGACCTGGACGGCCCGCTGAGCAAGACCCAGGAAGCCCAGCGCCAGGAGGCGCTGAACCAGCTCGTGTCGGGCAAGGCCAAGGCGCAGGACCGCAACGGCTCCAAGGTCGTGGCGCTCAAGAGCCGCAAGGGCAAGAGCAAGTACGTCGAGCTCAGCCGTGAGAAGACCGACAAGATCTTCACCATCCTGGTGGAGTTCGGGGACAAGACCGACCCCAAGTTCGGCGGCACGCCCGGCCCGCTGCACAACAAGATCGCCGCGCCGGACCGCAAGAAGGACAACTCGACGGCCTGGCAGAAGGACTACGACCGGAAGCACTACCAGGACCTCTACTTCGGCACCGGCAACAAGACCGAGTCGCTGAAGAAGTACTACGAGAAGCAGTCCTCGGGCCGCTACTCGGTCGACGGCGAGGTCTCGGACTGGGTCAAGGTCCCCTACAACGAGGCCCGCTACGGCAACAACGCCTGCGGCCAGACCAACTGCCCCAGCGTGTGGAACGTCGTCAGCGACGGCCTGAACGCCTGGGTGGCCCAGCAGAAGGCGGCCGGCAAGTCCGACGCCGACATCAGGAAGGACCTCGCCCAGTACGACCAGTGGGACCGCTACGACTACGACCACGACGGCAACTTCAACGAGCCGGACGGTTACGTCGACCACTTCCAGATCGTGCACGCCGGTGAGGACGAGTCCGCGGGCGGCGGAGCCCAGGGCAAGGACGCGATCTGGGCCCACCGCTGGTACGCCTTCGGTACCGACAAGGGCTCGACCGGTCCCGTGAACAACAAGCTCGGCGGTGCGCAGGTCGGCGACACCGGTGTCTGGGTCGGCGACTACACCATCCAGCCGGAGAACGGCGGCCTGGGTGTCTTCGCCCACGAGTACGGCCACGACCTCGGCCTGCCGGACGAGTACGACACCGACGGCGGTGACAACTCCACCGGCTTCTGGACCCTGATGTCCTCCGGCTCCTGGCTCGGCACCGGCAAGGAGTCCATCGGCAACCTGCCCGGCGACATGAACGCCTGGGACAAGCTGCAGCTGGGCTGGCTGAACTACGACACCGCCAAGGCCGGCGCCCAGTCCACCCACAAGCTGGGCGTCGCCGAGTACAACACCTGGAACAAGCAGGCCCTCGTGGTCAACCTGCCCGACAAGGCGGTCACCACCACGATCACCGAGCCGGCCGAGGGCAAGGCCCAGTGGTGGAGCGGCAGTGGCAACGACCTGAACAACACGCTGACCCGGTCCGTGGACCTCACCGGCAAGTCGTCGGCGAAGCTGGACCTGGACGGCTGGTGGGCCACCGAGGACGGCTTCGACTACGTCTACACCGAGGTGTCGACCGACGGCGGGGCCAACTGGACCGCTCTGGACGGCACGGCGGACGGCCAGGCCATCCCGCGTGACGCCAGCGGCAAGCCGGCGCTGACCGGCTTCTCGCAGACGCACAAGAAGCTGTCGTTCCCCCTCGACGCCTACGCGGGCAAGAAGATCGACCTGCGTTTCCGCTACGCCACCGACGGCGGTGTCGCGGAGAACGGCTTCGCGGCCGACCGGATCGGCGTGACCGCCGACGGCACCGCGCTCTTCTCGGACAACGCCGAGACCCAGGACCCGGCTTGGACGGCGAACGGCTTCTCGCGCATCGGCGCGTCCTTCACCAAGGACTACAAGCAGTACTACATCGCCGAGAACCGGCAGTACGTGTCGTACGACAAGACGCTCAAGGTCGGCCCGTACAACTTCGGTTCGACCCAGCGCCCCGGCTGGGTGGAGCACTACCCGTACCAGAACGGCCTGTTGATCTGGAAGTGGGACACCTCCCAGGCGGACAACAACACCAACGCCAAGGACCACCCGGGCACCGGTCTGATCCTGCCGGTCGACTCGCACCCGACGGCGATGAAGTGGGCCGACGGCACGCTGATGCGCAACCGCATGCAGGCCTACGACTCCCCGTTCAGCCTGTACGGCACCGACGGCATCACGCTGCACAAGGCGGACGTCGCGACGGTGATCAAGGCGTCGAAGGGCGTGTCGGTCTTCAACGACCACACCGGCACGTACTACGACCCGGCCAACCCCACCGGGGGCGTGAAGGTCACTGACACCAACACCAAGATCACGATCGTCAGGGAGGCCAAGGACGGCTCGACGATCTTGCTCAAGGTCGGCCCCGCGGTGAAGTAGTCCGCGTTACCGCAGGTCAGAGGCGTATCGGCGGCAACCCCTTGGCGGGTTGCCGCCGATCGTGTTTAGGTGCGTCCTGTGGACCGCTTATTGACACCGACCGAAACGGGGATGTGACCGCATGGCCGCTGGAGGCTTCTGCAAACTGCCGAACGGCACGGTCGTGGTGGCACTGAACCTGCCCTACGGCACCGCCGGGGTCCGGGTTCTGGTGCACGCCCAGAACCGGGCCAGGGCCCTGACCAGGCTCCGCAATCTGGGCCTGCGTGCGATCTACCTCCGGGGGAACGCCGCACCGCCGACCCCGGACGAGATCACGGCAGTCCTGCACCACCCGGACGGCCTGATATGGCGCACGGCACCGGCCGACAACGGTGTCATGGTGAACGAGCTGTGGCACCCGATCCGGGCGTTGCTTCGCAGGTCGGCGGTGGTGCAGTGACTACTGGCCGCTGACCACGGGCTTACCGGTGAGTTCCACTCCCGCCTCCCGCAGCTCCTCCAGGGCCCGCTCCGTCGTCTGCGGGGCCACCCCCGCCGTGAGGTCCAGCAGCACCTGGGTGCGGAAGCCCTCCCTCGCGGCGTCCAGGGCGGTGGCCCGTACGCAGTGGTCCGTGGCTATGCCGACCACGTCGACCTCGTCGATGTGGCGGGTGCGGAGCCAGTCGGCGAGAGGGACGCCGTTCTCGTCGGTGCCCTCGAAGCCGCTGTAGGCCGCCGAGTAGGCGCCCTTGTCGAAGACCGCGTCGACCGCGCCGGAGGCGACGGCGGGGGCGAAGTTCGGGTGGAAGCCCACGCCCTCCGTGCCCGCGACGCAGTGCGCGGGCCAGGAGTGGACGAAGTCGGGGTTGTCGGCGAAGTGGCCGCCGGGCGCGATGTGGTGGTCGCGGGTGGCCACCACGTGCCGGTACCCGGTGCCGGCCGCCTGGCCGATCAGCTCCGTGATGGCGGCGGCCACGTCCGCACCCCCGGCCACCGCGAGGCTGCCCCCCTCGCAGAAGTCGTTCTGCACATCTACGACGATCAAGGCGCGGCGCATGGTGGGTGTCCTTCGACTAAGAGTTAAGTAACTGAGCCTAGAGACTTCCGGGCCCCCGCGGGAGGGGGCGTTCCGGGGGCGGACGACGGTCCCGCTCTAGCTACCCGAGCGTCCGTGGACGTACTCCGTCGGAATGACGGGTTCCCCTCGGGACAGCTGGGTGGCGGAGAGGGGGAGGTTCGCCCGGGCGGCGATGTGGCGGTCCCGGGGCACGTCCAGGGGTTCACGGGCGATCACGTCCCCGCCCTTGACCAGCTCGACCAGCAGCTGCCGGTCGGCGAGGTCCGCCGGCACCGGGCCGGTGCCCACGACCTCGGCCTCCGCCACCCCGTCCTCGTCCATCCGGCGCGCCGCCCACTTGCGGCCGCCGACGGAGGTCTTGCCGCCGCTGGACTTCTTCGCGACCGGCACCAGCGGGGCCTTCGGGTCGGCGGTCTCGGCGCGGGCGACCAGCTTGTAGACCATGGAGGCGGTCGGGTGACCGGATCCGGTCACCAGCTGGGTGCCGACGCCGTAGGCGTCCACGGGGGCGGCGGCCAGCGAGGCGATGGCGTACTCGTCCAGGTCCGAGGTCACGATGATCTTCGTGTCCGTCGCACCCAGCTCGTCCAGCTGCTGCCGCACCCGGTGGGCCACGAGCAGCAGGTCGCCGGAGTCGATGCGGACCGCGCCCAGCTCGGGCCCGGCCACCTCCACCGCGGTACGGACGGCCTCGGCGACGTCGTAGGTGTCCACGAGCAGGGTGGTGCCCCGGCCGAGGGTGTCCACCTGGGCCTGGAAGGCGTCCCGCTCGCGGTCGTGGAGGAGGGTGAAGGCGTGGGCGGAGGTGCCGACGGTCGGGATGCCGTAGCGGAAGCCGGCCGCCAGGTCGGAGGTGGTCGCGAAGCCGCCGACGTAGGCCGCCCGGGCCGCGGCGACGGCCGCCAGCTCATGGGTGCGGCGGGCGCCCATCTCGATCAGCGGGCGCTCCCCGGCGGCGGAGGCCATCCGGGAGGCGGCGGCGGCGATCGCGGAGTCGTGGTTGAGGATCGAGAGGATGACCGTCTCCAGGAGCACGCACTCGGCGAAGGTGCCCTCGACGCGCATGATCGGCGAGCCGGGGAAGTACACCTCGCCCTCGGGGTAGCCCCAGACGTCCCCGCTGAAGCGGTAGTCGGCCAGCCACTTCAGGGTGTCCTCGTCCACGATCTTCCGCTCGCCCAGGAAGCCGAGGACGCCCGCGTCGAAGCGGAAGTTCTCCACCGCGTCCAGGACGCGTCCGGTGCCCGCCACCACGCCGTAGCGGCGCCCGTCCGGCAGCCGCCGGGTGAAGACCTCGAACACGCTCCGCCGTTCGGCCGTACCGGCCTTCAGTGCGGCCCGCAGCATCGTCAGCTCGTACTGGTCCGTGAAGAGCGCCGTCGAGGGAACATCCACCGGCAGCCCAAGGTCCGCTGTGTTCATGACGACAGATGCTACCCCCATTTCGTCAGTGTGACGATTTTTCCTGGCCGTGGCAGCATGGGCACTGTGACGTCACCCGCGCCCGTAGAGATCGAACGCACCGAGCCGGCGGAGGAGGTCTTCGCCGTACCCGAGCCCGACGTCCCCTGGGTCACCATCGTGCACAACGACCCGGTCAACCTCATGAGCTACGTGACCTACGTCTTCCAGTCGTACTTCGGGTACACCAAGGACAAGGCGACCAAGCTCATGCTCGACGTCCACCACAAGGGCCGGGCGGTCGTCTCCAGCGGCAGTCGCGAGGAGATGGAGCGCGACGTGCAGGCGATGCACGGTTACGGTCTGTGGGCCACCCTGCAGCAGGACCGGAAGTAGCGAATCCACTTACATGCCCGGACATTTCGAACCGCTTCCCGGCGGCGGCGCGGCCGTCGCGCTCGACGACGTCGAGATCTCCATCATCCGGTCGCTGGCCGTCCAGCTCCTGGAGCTCATCGGACCCGGTCCCGGCGCGGACGCCCCCAAGGACCCGCTCGCCGAGCTGTTCGCCGAGGGCCCGAGCGAGCCGCCCGTCGACCCGGTGCTCCGAAGGCTCTTCCCCGACGCCTACAGCGACCCGGAGCAGGCCCCCGGCTCGCCCGCCGAGGCCGAGGAGCGCAGGGCCCACTCCGCCGAGTTCCGCCGCTACACCGAGAACGACCTGCGCGCCGGGAAGCGTGACAACGCGCTCGCGGTGATCCGCGCCCTGGACGCGCTCGCGCCGGTGGGCGAGGGCGGTGCGGTGCTGAAGCTGGCGCCGGGGGAGTCCCGGCAGTGGCTCGGCGCCCTCAACGACCTGCGGCTCGCGATCGGCGCCCGGCTGGAGATCACCGACGAGGACGACGCCGATCTGCTCTACGGACTCCCGGACGAGGACCCGCGCAAGCCGATGGTGATGGCCTATCTGTGGCTCGGCGGGCTCCAGGAGACCCTGGTGGCGACCCTTTTGCCGTGAGTGAGGCATTTTACGGTGCACGAGTGTTCGCTCAGCGGACACTCAAATCCGGATAACGATCCCGTCACCGTTGCGGCCGGGTTTGCCGCATTCGGGCGCTATTTGTCCACTTTTCCCTGTGTGATGCGTCACAGTGCCCCTCCGTGATCAATAGGGCGGCCGTGATAAATCTTCACGACCGCCCGGCCCACACCACCCATGTTCGGCCGGGTGCGCCACCGAGCCGACGACCGTCGGCCAGGCAATGACTCCAGCAATCCGGGGGGATCGAAACCCGATCCGAGGCCGACTGAAGGCCGCGGGTCGGCATGGAGAAAGGCGCACCACACATGACCTCATCGCAGGTCGACCAGCTTCGCGACGGCAATGAGGCCGCGCGGGCCGAGGACAGCGAGGGCGGCGAGGGGTATCAGCGCGGGCTCGGGTCCCGGCAGATCCAGATGATCGCCATCGGCGGTGCCATCGGCACCGGTCTGTTCCTCGGCGCGGGCAAGGGCATTTCCAAGGCCGGCCCCAGCCTGATCCTGGCGTACGCCATCGCGGGCCTCGTGATCTTCCTGATCATGCGGGCGCTCGGCGAGCTGCTGATGTACCGCCCGGTGTCCGGTTCGTTCTCGGAGTACGCGCGCGAGTTCATCGGCCCCTTCGCGGGCTTCGTGACCGGGTGGACGTACTGGCTGTTCTGGGTGGTCACCGGCATCACCGAGGTCACGGCCGCGGCCTCCTACATGACGTACTGGTTCGACCTCCCGCAGTGGATCTCGGCCCTGATCTTCACGGTCATCCTGTACGGCGCCAACCTGATCTCCGTGAAGCTCTTCGGTGAGCTGGAGTTCTGGTTCTCCATGGTCAAGGTCACCGCGATCATCGGCATGATCCTGATCTGCGCCGGCATCCTGACGATCGGCTTCTCCGACGCCGGCGACACCGCCTCCGTGGCCCACCTGTGGAACGACGGCGGCTTCTTCCCGCACGGCGTCGGCAGCACCCTGATGACCCTGCAGATGGTCATGTTCGCCTTCCTCGCCGTCGAGCTGGTCGGTGTCACCGCGGGCGAGTCCAAGGACCCCAAGACCGTCCTGCCCAAGGCGATCAACACCGTGCCGTGGCGCATCGCCGTCTTCTACGTCGGCGCGCTGGTCATGATCCTGTCGGTCGTGCCGTGGACGAGCTTCCACCCCGGTGTGAGCCCGTTCGTCGCCGCCTTCCAGAAGATGGGCCTGGCCGCCGGCGCCGGCATCGTGAACTTCGTCGTCCTCACGGCCGCGCTGTCCTCCTGCAACTCCGGCATGTACTCCACCGGCCGCATGCTGCGCGACCTCGCGCTCAACGGCCAGGGCCCGACGTTCTTCACCAAGCTGACGCGCAGCGGCACGCCGCTGGTCGGCACCACGGTCTCCGCCGCGCTGATGCTGGTCGGCGTGTGGATCAACTACCAGTGGCCGGGCAAGGCGTTCGACTACGTCGTCTCCTTCGCGACCATCTCCGGCATGTGGGCCTGGATCGTCATCCTGCTCTGCCAGATCCGCTACCGGTCCCGGGCGAACCGCGGGCTGCTGCCGCAGAGCGAGTTCCGCGCGCCGGGTGCGCCGTACACGAGTTACTTCGCGCTCGCGTTCATCTTCATGGTGATCGTGCTCATGGGCATCGACAAGGACGCCCGGGTGTCGCTTTACTGTGCTCCGCTGTGGGCCGCGATCCTCGGCGTCTCCTACTGGGCGCTCAAGCGCCGCAACCCGGAGGCCGCGGCCTTCCGCAAGCGCTGACCTGGCGCGAGCGACCGGAAAACCACCGGAAACGGACGTCCGGCCGTCGGGAGCACTCGTGGCGCCCCCGGCGGCCGCCGCTCAGGACGTCCACCATATGGGCCGTCCCGTACCATCCCTCGGTACGGGACGGCCCTTCTGCTTATCCTGACCGTCATGCTGACCATCACCCAGGCCCTGTACGACCAGATAGTCGCCCACGCGCGCAAGGACCACCCCGACGAGGCGTGCGGCGTCGTGGCGGGGCCGGCGGGCTCGGACCGCCCCGAGCGGTTCATCCCCATGCTGAACGCGGCGATGTCCCCGACGTTCTACGAGTTCGACTCGGGCGACCTGCTCAAGCTCTACCGGGAGATGGACGACCGCGACGAGGAGCCGGTGGTCATCTACCACTCCCACACCGCCACCGAGGCCCACCCGTCCCGCACCGACATCTCCTACGCCAACGAGCCCGGCGCCCACTACGTCCTGGTCTCCACCGCCGACACCGACGGCCTCGGCGAGTTCCAGTTCCGCTCCTTCCGGATCGTGGACGGCGAGGTCACCGAGGAGGAGGTCACCGTCGTGGAGGCCTACTGAGGCTCACCGGTCTCGCTCACCGGACCGAATCCGTCCGGCATACGGAATCACACTCCGGGACCCGGACCGGGAATCGTTACGATGAGCGCATGGTTCTGAACGACGTGAGCGAGAAGGCGCCGGGCATGCTGCTCGTGGCGCGGCTGCACGTCGACCTGTGCAGGCTGAACAGCGCCATCTGTTGACGTTCCCCTGCCGCCGTACGGCCGTGAGCCGCGGCGTGCCGCCGTGTGCCCAGACCCGACTTTTTCCGACAGGAGCCGTAATCATGGCCATCGAGGTCCGCATCCCCACCATCCTCCGCACGTACACCGACGGTCAGAAGGCGGTGGAGGGCAGTGGTGAGACCCTCGCCGAGCTGTTCGCCGACCTCGAGACCCGGCACGCGGGAATCCAGGCCCGCATCGTGGACGGCGACCAGCTGCGCCGGTTCGTGAACGTCTACCTGAACGACGAGGACGTCCGCTTCCTGGACGGCATCAGCACCAAGCTGTCCGACGGCGACAACGTCACGATCCTGCCGGCCGTCGCCGGCGGCATGCGCTGATCGGCCGCTGAGCAGCGATGCGCTACGACTCCCCGCTGGCCGCGGTGGGCAACACCCCTTTGGTGCGCCTGCCGCGGCTGTCGCCGTCCCCCGACGTCCGTATCTGGGCCAAGCTGGAGGACCGCAACCCCACGGGCTCGGTCAAGGACCGCCCCGCCCTGCACATGATCGAGCAGGCGGAGAAGGACGGCAGGCTCACCCCGGGCTGCACGATCCTGGAGCCGACCAGCGGCAACACCGGCATCTCCCTCGCCATGGCGGCCAAGCTCAAGGGCTACCGCATGGTGTGCGTGATGCCCGAGAACACCTCGCAGGAGCGCCGGGACCTGCTCGGCATGTGGGGTGCCGAGATCATCTCCTCCCCGGCGGCGGGCGGCTCCAACACCGCGGTGCGCGTAGCCAAGGAGCTGGCCGCCGAGCACCCCGACTGGGTGATGCTCTACCAGTACGGCAACCCGGACAACGCGGGCGCCCACTACGCCACGACCGGCCCCGAGATCCTGGCGGACCTCCCCTCGATCACCCACTTCGTCGCGGGCCTCGGCACCACCGGCACCCTGATGGGCGTCGGCCGCTATCTGCGCGAGCACCGGCCGGGCATCCAGATCGTGGCCGCCGAACCGCGCTACGACGACCTGGTGTACGGCCTCAGGAACCTCGACGAGGGCTTCGTACCCGAGCTGTACGACGCCTCCGTGCTCACCAGCCGCTTCTCGGTCGGTTCGGCCGACGCGGTCACCCGCACCCGTGAACTCCTGCAGCAGGAGGGCATCTTCGCGGGCGTCTCGACGGGCGCCGCCCTGCACGCGGCGATCGGTGTGGGCAGGAAGGCGGTCAAGGCGGGGGAGTCCGCCGACATCGTCTTCATCGTGGCCGACGGCGGCTGGAAGTACCTGTCCACCGGCGTCTACACGGCGGCCACCACCGAGGAGGCCATCGAGACGCTGCAGGGCCAGCTCTGGGCGTAGCCCGCCTCAAACGCGTGTCAGCCCCCTCTCATGAGGGGGCTAAGTCGTTCCTATGGACAAGCAAAGAATTCCTTTCAGTACTGCCGGTGCTTCCTGGGCCGGGTCTACGTTCCTCGCGCAGTGTCATGCTCATGGCTGCGCGCTCGCCGCCGCTCGCGCGTCACGGGCCTGCCCCATCCAGTGCGAAACCCCACGTCAACCGGAGGCAGTACCCCCATGCGTGCATCACGTCCGAGCCGGCGGAGACGCAGTCTGCGAAGACTCGTCGCCGTCGCCCTCCCCGCCCTCGCCCTCACCGTCGCCGGACTCGCGGCGGCACCGACGGCCGGGGCGCGGCCCGCAGCGGCCCACCCCCACACCTCCAAGGTCACACAGAACAACAAGGCGCTGACCGCCCCCGGGCGGCAGACCTACCACTCCACCGGCAAGGCCGGCCAGAAGGTGCCGACCCAGCACCTGTGCGCCACCGCCGAGCCCGGGCACGCGTCCTGCTTCGCCCAGCGCCGCACCGACATCAAGCAGCGCCTCGCCTCGGCGCTCGCCGCCGCGGCACCCTCCGGCCTCTCCCCGGCCAACCTGCACAGCGCCTACAACCTGCCCACCACGGGCGGTTCCGGCATGACCGTCGCCATCGTCGACGCCTACAACGACCCCAACGCCGAGTCGGACCTCGCCACCTACCGCTCCACCTACGGCCTGTCCGCCTGCACCAAGGCCAACGGCTGCTTCAAGCAGGTCAGCCAGACGGGTTCGACCACCTCGCTGCCGACCAACGACAGCGGCTGGGCCGGTGAAGAGGCCCTCGACCTCGACATGGTCAGCGCCGTCTGCCCGAACTGCAGCATCGTCCTGGTCGAGGCGAACTCCGCGAACGACTCCGACCTCGGCACCGCCGAGAACGAGGCCGTCTCGCTCGGCGCCAAGGTCGTCTCCAACAGCTGGGGCGGCTCCGAGTCCTCCTCCCAGACCACCGAGGACACCCAGTACTTCAAGCACCCGGGTGTCGCGATCACCGTCTCCTCCGGTGACTCCGCCTACGGCGCCGAGTACCCGGCGACCTCCCAGTACGTGACCGCCGTCGGCGGCACCGCCCTCACCACCGCCTCCAACTCCCGCGGCTGGTCCGAGTCGGTGTGGCACACCAACTCCACCGAGGGCACCGGCTCCGGCTGCTCCGCCTACGACCCGAAGCCGGCCTGGCAGACCGACTCCGGCTGCGCCAAGCGCATGGAGGCCGACGTCTCCGCGGTCGCCGACCCGGCCACCGGCGTGGCGGTCTACGACACCTACGGTGGCTCCGGCTGGGCGGTCTACGGCGGCACCAGCGCCGCCGCCCCGATCGTCGCCGGCGTCTACGCCCTCGCGGGAACCCCGGGCTCGGCCGACTACCCGGCGAAGTACCCGTACCAGCACACGGGCAACCTGTACGACGTGACCAGCGGCAGCAACGGCTCCTGCTCCACCTCGTACTTCTGCACCGCCGGTACCGGCTACGACGGCCCGACCGGCTGGGGGACCCCGAACGGCACCGCCGCCTTCACCGCCGGCTCCAGCAGCGGCAACACGGTGACCGTCACCAACCCCGGCAGCCAGTCCACCACCACCGGCGGCTCGGTCAGCCTGCAGATCCACGCCAGCGACAGCGCGGGCGCGGCCCTGACCTACAGCGCGACCGGCCTGCCCACCGGCCTGTCCGTCAACAGCTCCACCGGTCTCATCTCCGGTACGGCCTCCACGGCCGGCACCTACCAGGTCACGGTCACCGCGAAGGACTCCACCGGCGCCTCCGGCTCGGCCTCCTTCACCTGGACCGTCGGCACCTCCGGCGGCGGCTGCACCTCGGCGCAGCTGCTCGGCAACCCGGGCTTCGAGTCCGGCAACACCACCTGGACCGCGTCCAGCGGGGTCATCACCAACGACTCCGGTCAGGCGGCCCACGGCGGCTCGTACTACGCCTGGCTCGACGGCTACGGCTCCTCGCACACCGACACCCTGTCCCAGTCGGTGACGATCCCCGCCGGCTGCAAGGCCACGCTCACCTTCTCCCTGCACATCGACACCGCCGAGACCGGCAGCACCGCGTACGACAAGCTGACGGTGACCGCCGGATCGACCACCCTGGCGACGTACTCGAACCTCAACGCCGCCTCCGGGTACGCGCAGAAGACCCTCGACCTGTCCTCGCTGGCGGGCCAGACGGTCACCCTGAAGTTCAACGGCGTGGAGGACTCCTCGCTGCAGACCAGCTTCGTCGTGGACGACACCGCCCTGACGACCAGCTGATCCCCGCACCCGAACAGAGTGGTCCCGCACGCGGAAACCCTCCGCGTGCGGGATCCTTTCGTTGTGCTGGTACGTCACATCTGCACCAGGCGGCCGACCCCGTGCGGCCACGGCAGAAAGGCGAACCCCATGCGCCGTACGACTACATCCCTCGCCCTCGCGGCGACCGCGCTGCTCCTTGCCGGATGCGGCTCGCAGAACGGCACGGACGGCGGCAGCGCCGGCAAGGCGTCACCGCCGGCGTCCCACGCCCCGGGCACCGGCGGCTGCGCCCCCCTCGTCCAGCTCAAGGCCGCCGACAACGGCCGTACCGTCTGCGTGACCAAGGGCGGCGAGGTCCGGGTCACCCTGGACGGCACCAAGTCCCGGCCGTGGAAGCCGGTCATGGCCGGCGGGACCGTGCTCAAGGGCATCAACGCGGGCTTCGTCATCCAGCCGGGCCAGGCCACGGCCGCGTACCAGGCGGTGGCCGACGGAACCGTGAAACTGACGTCGTCCCGGCCGCTGTGCGCCGAGCCGACGGCGCCCGGCCAGGTCTCCTGCAAGGGCATCCAGGAGTGGACGGTGACGGTGAACGTGCGGTGAGCGGACGCGCCCGAAGGGGCGCGGGGCTCTGTTCGGCGCGCGGCTAGTCGGCGAGGTGCCGTACCTGGTCCCACAGGACCGGGTCCACCACACCGACCCGGCGCCGGAAGTCACCGACCGGCACCTCCCGCAGTTCGTCGGTCTCCAGGAAGCTGGGCCGCCCCCGGGCGTCGCCGACCGCGCCCGGGGGCAGCGGGATCACCCCGGCACGTTCGTCGTGGTACTTACTGGTGATCTTCGCGACCATGGCCCGGTTCCCGCGCACGGCCAGCACCAGACACGGCCGGTCCTTGGCCCGCCCGTCACCCGCCGCCGCCCTGCCCGACGCGCTTCGCGCGGCACCACCTGATTCCGCGCGGTCCTCGTAGGGGACGTCCGCCCACCAGATGTCCCCGGGGGCCGGCCGGGCGGCCCGCGCCCCGCGCGTACCGGGGCGGCCGGGCGGCCTCAGGCGCCGCCCGCCGGGCCGGCGACCGCCTCCCCAGCCGTCGACGAGCGTGGCGACCAGGGCGAGCAGCACCACCGCCGCGAGCGCCAGCCACCAGGACGTGTCCATACGACGACGTTACCGGCGCACGCCGAGGATCGCGCGCCCTCTGGGTATTCTTCCGCGCCCCGGGTCCAGCCGAACCGGTGACAGCACAGGTGAGTTCGCCCACAACAGCCCCTGGCAGAGGAGCGACCCGCGCTTTCGCGCCTTACGCTCGACGCACCGCACGACCCCCGTTTCCTGCCCTTTTGATCTTTCCGCCAACGGAGGTTTCTGCTTCATGAAGCTCACCGTCGTCGGCTGCTCGGGGTCGTTCCCGTCCGCGGAATCGGCCTGCTCGAGCTACCTCGTCGAGGCCGACGGCTTTCGGCTGCTTCTCGACATGGGCAACGGCGCCCTGGGCGAGCTGCAGCGCCACTGCGGTCTCTACGACCTCGACGCGATCTTCCTGAGCCATCTGCACGCCGATCACTGCATCGACATGCTCGGCTATTTCGTCGCGCGCTACTACCGCCACGACGGCGGCCGCTGCGCACCGATCCCCGTCTACGGTCCCGAGGGCACCGAGCACCGCCTGACCACGGCCTACGCCGACACCCCCTCCGCCTCCTCCATGAGCGAGGTCTTCGACTTCCACACCGTGAAGCCGTCCACGTTCGAGATCGGCCCGTTCACGGTGCACACCGAGCGGGTCCGCCATCCTGTGGAGGCGTACGCCATCCGCGTCGAGCACGGCGGGCGGTCGCTGACGTACTCCGGCGACACGGGGGTCAGCGCGGCGCTGGACGAGCTGGCCCGGGACACCGACCTGTTCCTGTGCGAGGCGGCGTTCACGCACGGCAAGGAGAGCATCCCCGACCTGCACCTCAACGGCCGTGAGGCGGGCGAGTCGGCGGCCCGCGCGGGCGCCCGCCGCCTGGTCCTCACCCACATCCCGCCGTGGACCGACCCGCAGGTCAACCTCCGCGACGCCCGCGAGGTGTTCTCCGGCCCGGTGGACCTGGCCGCACCGCGGCTGACGTACGAGATCTGAGCTTCGTGGCATACGAGAAGGCCCCGGAACCCGATCGGGATCGGTTCCGGGGCCTTCCTCGTGCCGTCGCGGCCGGACTCACGCCTTGGTGAGGTCCTCGACCTCCTCCTCGGGCTCGCGGCCCGGGGTCGGGAGGTTGAACCTGACGATCGCGAAGCGGAAGACCACGTAGTAGATCACCGCGAAGACCAGACCGACGGGGATGATCATCCAGGGCTTGGTCGCCAGACCCCAGTTGAGGACGTAGTCGATCGCGCCGGCCGAGAAGCTGAAGCCGTGGTGCACGCCCAGCGACCAGGTCACCGCCATCGACACCGCGGTGAGGACCGCGTGGATCGCGTAGAGCAGCGGGGCGATGAACATGAACGCGAACTCGATCGGCTCGGTGATGCCGGTGACGAACGAGGTCAGGGCGAGGGACAGCATCATGCCGCCGACGGCCTTGCGGCGCTCCGGGCGGGCGCAGTGGGTGATCGCCAGGGCAGCGGCCGGGAGGGCGAACATCATGATCGGGAAGAAGCCCGTCATGAACTGACCGGCGGTCGGGTCGCCGTGGAAGAAGCGGGGCAGGTCACCGTGCCACAGGGCACCGGCGGAGTCCTTGTAGCTGCCGATCTCCTGCCAGGCCACCGTGTTCACGAACTGGTGCATGCCGATGGGCAGCAGACCGCGGTTGATGAGGCCGAACAGGCCCGCGCCGACCGCGCCGAGGCCGGTCATCCACTTGCCGAAGTCGGTGATGACGTTGCCGATGGGCTCCCAGACCAGGCCGAAGAGCACACCGATGCCGGTGCCGATGAAGGCCATCAGGATGGGGACCAGCCGGCGGCCGTTGAAGAAGCCCAGCCAGTCCGGCAGCTTGGTGCGGTGGAAGCGCTGCCAGACGACGGCGGCGATGAGACCCATGACGATGCCGCCGAGCACCTTGGGGTCGTTGTACGTGGCGGGGATGTCCGCGCCCTTGGTTATCCTGGCCTCGGTGATCGGGAACGCGGTCAGCACGTTCTTGTACACCAGGAAGCCGACCAGCGCCGCCAGCGCCGTCGAGCCGTCGGCCTTCTTGGCGAAGCCGATGGCGATGCCCACGCAGAACAGCAGCGGCAGGTTGCTGAAGACGGCGTCGCCGGCGGTGGCGAACACGGCCGCGACCTTGTTCCAGCCGAGGCCGTCCTTGCCGAACACGTCGTCCTGGCCGAGACGCAGCAGGATGCCCGCCGCCGGCAGCACGGCGATCGGGAGCTGCAGGCTGCGGCCGACCTTCTGCAGGCCCTGGAGCAGGCCGGCTCCCCGCTTCTTCGCGGGAGCCGCCGTGGCGGTGGCGGTGCTCATGGTTGGTTTCCTCCAACGTGGTGGTCTACACCACTCAGTGGTGTAGACCTGTTGTAGCACGATGAAGGCGGGATAAGGAACCACGAAATCCGCTACCGGAACGCTACGGGGCGTGCCGATGTGATAAGAGCTCACGCCTTGGTGGTGTCCTCGACGTCTTCCTCCGGCTCGCGGCCCGGAGTCCTCAGGTCGAACCTGGTGATCGCGAACCGGAAGACGGCGTAGTACACGCCCGCGAAGCACAGACCGATCGGGATGATCGCCCACGGTCTCGTCGCCAGGTTCCAGTTGATCACGTAGTCGATCAGCCCGGCCGAGAAGCTGAAGCCGTCGTGCACCCCGAGCGCCCAGGTCACCGCCATCGAGACACCGGTGAGCACGGCGTGGACGGCGTAGAGCAGGGGGGCGACGAACAGGAACGAGTACTCGATCGGCTCGGTGATGCCGGTCACGAACGACGTCAGCGCCACCGACAGCATCAGACCGCCGACCTCCTTGCGGCGGTGCGGCTTCGCGCAGTGGGTGATGGCCAGCGCCGCCGCCGGCAGCGCGAACATCATGACCGGGAAGAACCCCGAGGTGAACTGGCCCGCGTGGGGATCGCCCGCGAGGAACATGTTGATGTCGCCGTGCACCGGCTTGCCGCCCGGCGGCGTGTACGTCCCGAACTGGAACCAGATGGGTACGTTCAGGAACTGGTGCAGGCCGATGACGAGCAGCGCGCGGTTGGCGACGCCGAAGATGCCCGAGCCCCAGGCGCCGGCGTCCCGCAGCCAGTGGCTGAAGGTCTCCAGGCCGGCACCGATCGGCGGCCAGATCCACAGGCACAGCGCCGCGAAGCCGATGGCGACGAACGCCATGATGATCGGGACGAGCCGGCGGCCGTTGAAGAAGCCCAGCCAGTCCACCAGCCTGGTGCGGTGGAAGCGGGCCCAGAAGAAGGCCGCCAGCAGACCCATGACGATGCCGCCGAAGACACCGGGGTTCTGGAAGGTGAACGGTGTCACCGCGCCGACGCCCGCCCCGACCCCGACCTGGCAGCCGATGTCCGGCAGCGCCTTCGACCCGCCGGGGCACTGCTCGGGGAACTGGTGCAGGACCCCGTAGTAGACGAGGAAGCCCGCCACGGCGGCGAGCGCGGTCGAGCCGTCCGCCTTCCTCGCCATGCCGATCGCGACACCGACGCAGAACAGCAGGGGCAGGCCGAGGGAGCCGTCGAGCAGCGCCCCGCCCGCGCCCTTCATCACCTTGGACACGTCCGTCCAGCCCAGACCCTGGTCGCCGAACACGTCCGGCTGGCCCAGCCGGTTGAGGATGCCCGCGGCCGGCAGGACCGCGATCGGCAGCTGCAGGCTGCGGCCCATCTTCTGCAGACCCTGGAACAGCCGGTTCCAGTGCTCGCGTGCGGGACCGGCCGTGTCCTGCGGGGTGCTGGCGCTCTCCGCGCTCATGGCGTCCTCCCGGCCACTCGACTCGGGCGCGGTTTGGCGACCGTCCTCCCTGTGGTGTAGACCAGTTGGCGGACGGTTCCGCTGTCGTGATCGCCATCATGGGGCACCCACGGCATGACCGCTCGCGAAGATGGGCCAACTGTGGGTTACTGCGACAAAGCGGTTCGGATCAGGGAGAGGGAACATGGCCAGCAAGGCTGAGAAGATCGTCGCCGGCCTCGGCGGCATCGACAACATCGAGGAGATCGAGGGCTGCATCACCCGGCTGCGCACCGAGGTGTCCGACGCCTCGCTGGTCGACGAGGCCGCCCTGAAGGCCGCCGGCGCCCACGGTGTCGTCAAGATGGGCACCGCCGTCCAGGTCGTCATCGGCACCGACGCCGACCCGATCGCCGCGGAGATCGAAGACATGATGTGAGACCCCGTTCGAGCCGGGGTCACCTGAAAGGGGCTCTTCCCGACGCGGGAGGAGCCCCTTTCGCAGGTACGGCTAGGCTCAACGGCATGTCTCGCATCGACGGCCGTACCCCCGAACAGCTCCGCCCGGTCACCATCCAACGGGGATGGAGCAAGCACGCCGAGGGCTCCGTCCTCGTCTCCTTCGGCGACACCAAGGTGTTCTGCACCGCCTCCGTGACCGAAGGCGTCCCGCGCTGGCGCAAGGGCAGCGGCGAGGGCTGGGTCACCGCGGAGTACGCCATGCTGCCCCGCGCCACCAACACCCGCGGCGACCGCGAGTCCGTCAAGGGCAGGATCGGCGGCCGTACCCACGAGATCTCCCGGCTCATCGGCCGCTCCCTGCGCGCCGTCATCGACTACAAGGCGCTCGGCGAGAACACCGTCGTCCTCGACTGCGACGTCCTCCAGGCCGACGGCGGCACGCGTACCGCGGCGATCACCGGCGCGTACGTGGCGCTCGCCGACGCGGTCGCCTGGGCCCAGGGCAGGAAGCTGATCAAGGCCGGCCGCCAGCCGCTCACCGGCACCGTGAGCGCGGTCTCCGTGGGCATCGTCGGCGGCGTCCCGCTGCTCGACCTCTGCTACGAGGAAGACGTGCGCGCCGACACCGACATGAACGTCGTCTGCACCGGCGACGGCCGCTTCGTCGAGGTCCAGGGCACCGCCGAGGCCGAGCCCTTCGCCCGCGAGGAACTCAACGCCCTGCTCGACCTCGCCGTCACCGGCTGCGCCGAACTCGCCGCGCACCAGCGTGCGGCCCTCGAGGCCACGCTCGCAAAGTAAAGGGCGGACCAACAAAAGGAGTGCGCGCGGGCAACCCGCGCGCACTCCTCGGCGTCCTACGGGTACGGCACAGCCTTACAGGGAGGGAACCACCACCATGGCCGTCAGCCGACGCCGTCTCACCGCCGTCGCCGCCGTCGCGCTCGCCGCGCTCACGACCGGTCTCACCACCGGCTGCGACGCCGTCGACAAGGCGCTGGACTGCGTACAGACCGCCGACTCCATAGCCGACAGCGTCACCGACCTGCAGCAGGCCGTGGAGAACGCCGCCAACGATCCCGGCCGGGCCGACGCCTCCCTCGACGCCATCGAGAAGAACCTCAAGAAGATCGGCGACAAGACCGACAACGCCGACGTCAACAAGGCGGTCGACGACGTGAACAGGGCGGTGGGCAACGTACGGACCGCCATCAAGAACGGTGACAGGACCCCGGACGTCGGACCGGTCACGGACGCGGCCGGCGAACTGACCAAGGTGTGCACGAAGTAGCACCCCGAAGGGGCGCGGGGCCGTACCGATCCGCGGCTTTGCGGCGTGGGCGCGAGCGACCACCCCGCACCCGCGGTGAACGACGGCGCTCAGCGCCCCCGGCGCCGCTCCCGCTCCAGCTGCCGGGACTCCCGGCGCTCCAGCCTCTCCTGACGGCGCTGTTCCTTCAGGCGCTTCTGCTCGGCCCGCGTGACCTTGCGCTCCACACCGACCCCGCCCCAGAAGGCGAACCCGCCGATGATCACGCGCGGAGCACCCGGCTCCGGCGGGCCGTCCTCCCTGGGGTGGTCGAAGCCGCCCATGACACCGATGCCGCGGACGACGACCTCGACCCCCGGCGGCACGACGACCTGGACGCCGCCCATGATCGCCACACAGTTGATCTGGACCTCGCGGTCCGCGAAGTTCGCCTCCCGCAGGTCGATCTCGCCGCCGCCCCAGAACGCGAAGCAGTTGAACAGCTTCGGCACCGTCCAGCGGCCCTTGCGCTGGAACCCCGACATGATGGCGACCGCGCCCGTCGAGGACCCCGCGCCCCCGACGATCCGCGACGCCCAACCCCCGCTCTGCGCGGGCTCCTTGGTCAACGACACGGGCAGGGGCGTCGCCGCGCCGGCCGCCGGCAGGTCACGGGTGAGCGGCGCCAGCTCGCCGTAGGTACGCGCCTTGTACGCCGCCTCCAGCCGCTCGTCGAACTCCGCCATGTCGAGCCGGCCCTCGGCCAGAGCGTCCCGCAGGACCTCCGCGACCCGGTCACGGTCGCTGTCGGACGCCCGGAGGTCCGGACTTGCGTCGTCGGTCATGACAGCAGCCTACGAGACCGCCTTCTCCGCGTACATCTTCGCGATGACCGCCTCGATGTCCGGCTCCCGCACCGACAGGTCCACCAGCGGATAACGCGCCGCGAGATGGGCGACGAGCGGCGCCGCCGACTGCCCCGCCGGGAACGCCAGCCACTGCCGCGGCCCCTCCACCCGCACCACCCGCGCCGACGGCACCCGAACCGGCGGCAGCTCCCGCTCCAGGTCCACCACCAGAGTCCGCTCGCTCTCCCCGGCCTCGTGCAGCCCCGCGAGCGGGCCGTCGTACACCAGTCGCCCGTGGTCGATCACCATCACCCGCGAGCACAACTGCTCGATGTCCTGCAGGTCGTGCGTGGTCAGCAGCACGGTCGTGCCCCGCTCGGCGTTCAACTCCCGCAGGAACTCCCGGACCCTGGCCTTCGACACCACGTCCAGGCCGATCGTCGGCTCGTCCAGGTACAGCACCTCCGGGTCGTGCAGCAGCGCCGCCGCGATGTCCCCGCGCATCCGCTGCCCGAGCGAGAGCTGCCGCACCGGCACGTCCAACAGGGCCCCCAGATCCAGGAGTTCCACCAACCGGTCCAGGTTCTCCCGGTAACGGGCGTCCGGGATCCGGTACATGCGGTGCGCCAGCCGGTAGGAGTCGATCAGCGGCAGGTCCCACCACAGGGTCGTACGCTGCCCGAACACCACCCCGATCCGGTGCGCCAGCCGCCTGCGCTCGCTCGACGGGTCGATGCCCGCCACCCGCAGCCGTCCCGCGCTCGGCGTCAGGATGCCGGTCAGCATCTTGATCGTCGTCGACTTCCCGGCGCCGTTCGGCCCGATGTACCCGACCATCTCCCCGCGCGCCACGGTGAACGAGATCGAGTCGACCGCCCGTACCTCGCGCCGCTCCCGTTTCAGGAACCCGGTCTTCTTGCGGACCTCGAAGACCTTCTCGACCCCCTCGAGGGCGATGAAATCGCTCACGCTAGCTCCCTGTGCTCCGGTACGAACGAAGTCCCGCCCGCCAGGCCAGCCCCGCCAGCGCACAGCACCCCACCGCCACCAGCGGCGGTGCGAACGCCGTCCACCGCGGCAGCCCCAGCGGACACGGCCGCCCCAGCACATAGGTCGCGGGCAGCCAGTTGACGAAGGCCAGCGGCAGGACGAACGTCACCCCGCGCACCAGCTCCTTGGCGAACACCGTCGGCGGATACTGCAGCAGCGTCGTACCGCCGTAGGTGAAGGCGTTCTGCACCTCCGAGGCGTCCTGCGCCAGGAACTGGAAGGCCGCCCCCGCCACGAACACCGCGCAGAAGATCCCGCAGCCGCTCACCACCATCACCGGCATCAGCAGCAGCTTCAGCGGCGTCCAGGCGACGTCCAGCCGCACGACCGCCCACCCCAGCACCAGCAGGCCCTGCGTCACCCGGCCCAGCCGCCTGAGCGCGAACTGGTCGGCCGCCACCTGCGCCAGCACCGGCGCCGGGCGCACCAGCAGCGTGTCCAGTGTGCCGTCGCGCACCCGCCGCCCCAGCCGCTCCATCGACCCGATCACCAGATCGGCCATCCCGAAGGCCGTACCGGACAGGCCGTACAGGAACGCCACCTCGGGCAGCGACCAGCCGCCGAGAGCGTCCACCCGCGAGAACATCAGCAGGATCGCGACGAAGTCGAAGAAGGTCGCCGAGAAGTTCCCGAACGTGGTCATCGCGAACGAGGCGCGGTAGGCCATGGTGGACCTGATCCACATCCCGGCGATCATCAGATAGGCCCGAAGCCCCTCCCGCACCCGGCCGGTGCCGGTCTCACCCACCCTGGACCACCACCCGCCGCGTCGCCGCCGACTGCACCAGCCGCCCCGCGCCCAGCAGCACCACCGCCCACGCCCCCTGGAACAGATACGTACCCAGCGGGTCCCCGTGCCCCAGCAGGATCTGCGCCGGCGCCTGCAGCAGCGAGGACCACGGCAGCACCCGTACGACCTCGCCGAGCGCCCCCGGGAAGACGTTCAGCGGCAGCAGCATGCCCGAGCAGAAGAACCCGGCGAGCCAGGACATCTGCGTCACCCCCTGGCCGTCCAGCAGCCAGAACGCGCTGAGCGCCACCAGATACCGGATCCCGAACCCGACGAGCATCGCCAGCAGCACGGCGACCAGGAAGGCGGCCCAGGTGCCCACGTCCGTCGGCAGGTACACCGGGAAGCACAGGGCACCGAAGACGAAGGGCACGAGCCCGCGCCCCAGCAGCTGGAAGAACGCCCGGCCCAGATCCGTCGCCAGCCACCACAGCTGCAGGTCGGCGGGCCGGTACAGGTCGATCGCCACGTCCCCCGTACGGATGCGTTCCATCAACTCGTTCTCGACGCCGCCGCCCCCCAACGCGAGCGCCGCGAGGAACGCCTGCCCCAGCCACACATACGTCACGACCTGCGCCTGGTCCCACCCGCCCAGGTGCGGCCGCTCGTCCCACAGCGCGCGATAGGTGGAGACAAGGATCAGTCCGAAGGCGGTGTTGGTGAACACCCCTGCCGCAGTGGCGGCCCGATACGTCGCGTACCGTCTGAATCCCCCCGCCGCGACGGCCACGTACAACCGTCCCGCGCCCACGCCAGTCCACCTCCTGGGACCGCTCGACACCGAAGCGCAGGAGCCTAGTCCAGGGGTCCGGCTGCCGGCCACGCAATATTCGTGCCCGAAGCGTGCCGGGATCCGGGAACGGAACGCCAGGTGCGAGAGTCTTCCAACCGGGGGCGCAGAAGCGTACGAGGCGTACGGGAACGTACGACGCGAAACAGGAGTCCGTGCACGACATGAGCGACGAGCCGCAGCCGCAGCAGCCGAACGAGGGCGTGCCGCCGAAGAAGCCGCTGCCGGCTGAAGGGCCCGGGGACCCCGGTGGCCGCGACGCGCCGGCCACCGACACGGTCACGGGGACCGGCAAGCCGACACCACCCCGGCGGACCACCGCCCCGGCACACCCCGAGGGGTCCACCGGCAAGCCGGCCCAGGCGGGGGACACGCGGGCAGAGGGGGCCCAGCGGGCCGAGCAGCGCGGCCGGACCCGGCAGCCCGGACTCGGCCGAACGGGTGACGGCACGCCGGCCGAGGACGGCCCGGCCCAGGACCGGACCGCCTCCATGGCCCGGGCCCGCCAGGCGGCCCGAGGCAGCCGCACGGACCAGGCGACCCCCGCACAGCACGGCGACACGGCCTCCGGCGGGGCCGCCGGTGGTGTACCGACGGCTCGCGACGGCTCCGGCTCCGGCAGGGACCCGGGCCCGGCGGTTCGCGGCGGCTCGGCTTCCGGTGCGTCGGCGGGTTCGGGGGATTCCGGCTCCGGCTCGGGTCCGGCGGTTCGCGGGGGCTCGGGGGCCGGTGCGGGCTCGGGGTCCGGTGACGGTCCGGTGGCACGCGCGGGTTCGGGTTCGGCTCCGGGCGGGCGTCCGGCGGTTCGCGGCGGCTCGGCTTCCGGGGACTCCGGCTCCGGCTCGGGCCCGGCTGCTCGCGGGGGCTCGGGGGCCGGTGGGGCGACGGAGGCACAGGGCTCCCAGGCGTCCGACGCGTCCGCCCGGCGGCCTGGTGACTCGGCGAAGTCGCGGGTCACGGGGGCCGGAGTCGCTTCCGAACCGGCGCAGTCGGCCGAGAGCACCCAGGTGCTGCGGCGGGTCACGGCGCCCCGGGGCTCCCAGGACGACCAGTCCGGCAAGGAGACCGGTACGGCTCAGGGCGCCGGTGAGACACGGGCGCCCGAGACCACCCAGGTCCTCCGGCGCGTCGGCGCGCCCCGAGCGGCCGAGCCGGGCGACCCCGCCCAGCCGGCGGCCACCTCCCCGGCCGGCGAGCCGAACCCCACCGGCCCCACGACCCGGGCCACCGGCCGCACCCCTCGTACGAACCGTGCCGCCCAGGCGGCCGGCGCCGGTGCCGCCGCTGCCGGTGCGGCGG